>NZ_JBLEBI010000018.1:0-78764 GCF_047340315.1 Streptomyces sp. AF1A | reverse complement strand
CGGTACGGGAGCGGGTCTCGGCCGCGTGCGCGCTGTGGCGCATCGACGCCGACCCGGAACCGGTCCTGCCGGTGTTCCGGTCCGCCTGGGCGGAGGACCCGCGCACCCGCGTGCCGATCGTCCGCTGCCTTGCCTCGATGGGCCCCTCGGCCGGGCCGTTACGGGATCTGGTGGCCGCCGAACTGGCCGCCACCCGCCGCCACACGGCAGGCCGGAGCCGGGGATGCGGTGACATCCCGAAGGACGAGGCCCTGCTGAGAGCGTGCCGGGAGGTGATGGCGGGCTCGTAGGCGCGCCGGGCCGATCGGAACGTCACCGGTTCACGCTCATGTGCCGCACGGACAAGGGGACCTCCGGACACAGCCGTCTTCCCGGCACAGCCGTCTTACCGGCACGGCCCCCTTCCGGACACAGCCGACCTCCCGGCACAGCCGACCTCCCGGTCCCGGCACAACCGACTTCCGGACACAGTCGGCAGTAGGCCCTCGGTGCGCCGGGCGGTCGAGGTCAGACCATCCGGCCCCACTGGGGGCCGAGCCGGGCCCATTCCGTGTCCCAGGCCATCATGCGGCCGCGTTCCAGGCGGCCGCGCAGGACCAGACCGCCCACGAAGGGCACGGCGGCGGCGCTGATGCCGACCAGGCCGCCGACGAGACCGGCCCGGAAGGCGGCCTCGAAGACGGTGGTGGGGCGGTTGACGAGGCGGCCCTGCGGGTCGGTCCAGACGGTGACCGGGCTGCCCGCCCCGCTGCCGGGCGCCACCCGGACCTCGCCGGTGCGGGTCGAGCCGTCGGCCACCGTCCAGCGCACCTTGGCCCAGACCCGTTCACCGCTGGGCGCCTCCTTCTGTGCGGGCGTCCTTCCCGGGGCCCTGCCGACGACGCGGGCGACGGCGGGGCGCCATTCGGCGCGTTCCCTGGCCAGCCCGTGTTCGACCGACCGGGCCGCCGTGAGCCCGGCCAGCACGCCGGCCAGCACGGTCAGCAGCCAGGCACCGAGCACGACCCAGCCCTCGACCACGTCGGCCCGGCGTTTGAGCGGGTTGCGCCGCCAGCGCCACAGCCACACCTTCGGACCACGGAACGCCATCAAGGGCATCCTCCTCACGAGCGCACCGACCGGCCGGACCGCCCTCCCATACGGGGGAGACCGCTCCGTTGCTCACGACGAGCCGTCACCTTGACAGTCGCACGACACACCCGCCTCGCGCAGGCGCATCCCGGAACGGAACCGGCCGTATCTGCGCCCGGTACCGGCGACTCCGCTCTGACCTGGGTGAACGCGCGATGCCGGGGGATTGTCAGTGGTGGGGTGCACACTGGCCGATATCTGACGACTACCTGGACGAAGGCGTCCTGGAGGTGACCGGCATGGCCGAGGTACTGCTCGCGGTGGGCACCCGCAAAGGCCTGTTCATCGGGCGGCGGCGGGGCAGCGGCCCCTGGGAGTTCGACGAGAGTCCGTATTTCAACGCGCAGGCGGTGTACTCGGTCGCCATCGACACCCGTGGGGACGGGCCGCGGCTGCTGGCGGGCGGCGACAGCGCGCACTGGGGGCCGTCGGTGTTCCACTCCGACGACCTGGGCCGCACCTGGACCGAACCGGCCCGGCCCGCCGTCAAGTTCCCCAAGGACACCGGCGCCTCCCTGGAGCGCGTCTGGCAGCTGCACCCTGCCGCCGCCGAGCCCGACGTGGTGTACGCGGGGACGGAACCGGCGGCGCTGTACCGCTCGGAGGACCGCGGCGAGAGCTTCGAACTGGTCCGGCCGCTCTGGGAGCACCCCACCCGCTCCCGGTGGGTGCCGGGCGGCGGCGGTGAGGGCCTGCACACGGTGCTCACCGACGCGCGCGACAAGCGGGCCGTGACCGTGGCCGTCTCGACGGCCGGCGTGTTCCGCACCACCGACGGAGGCGCCAGCTGGGCGCCGTCCAACTCCGGCGTGTCCGCGGTGTTCCTGCCGGACCCCGACCCGGAGTTCGGCCAGTGCGTGCACAAGGTCGCCAGGGACGCGGGCAACCCGGACCGGCTGTATCTGCAGAACCACTGGGGGGTGTACCGCAGCGACGACGCGGGCGCGCACTGGACGGACATCGGCGAGGGACTGCCGTCCACGTTCGGCTTCGCGGCGGCCGCCCATCCGCACCGGGGCGACACGGCGTACGTCTTTCCGATCAATGCCGACGCGGACCGGGTACCCGCCGGACACCGCTGCCGGGTCTTCCGCACCGCGGACGCGGGCAAGACCTGGGAGCCGCTGGCCCGGGGCCTTCCGGCGGAGGACCACTACGGCACGGTGCTGCGGGACGCCCTGTGCACCGACGACGCCGACCCGGCGGGCGTCTACTTCGGCAACCGCAACGGCGAGGTGTTCGCCTCGGCCGACGACGGCGACAGCTGGCAGCAGCTGGCCGCGCACCTGCCGGACGTCCTGTGCGTGCGGGCGGCGGTGGTCGGCTGACGGTGGGGCAGGGGACGCGGGTGTCCGGTCTCGGAGGCACCGTGCTCCGCCCTGCGGCGCCGGTGCGTCGGCGCCGCAGGGCGGCAGTCCCGTGGGGGGTCCGCGTCACAGCGCGGTCAGCGTCTGCCATGTCGTGGAGGCGACGACGCCGTCGGCCGGAAGGCCGTGCGCGGACTGGAAGGACCGCACCGCGCTGTCGGTGGCCGAACCGAAGGAGCCGTCCACGCTCAGCGCTGCCCCGAGGGCGGTGAGCCTGCGCTGCAACGCCGTCGCCGCGGGCCCGCTGCTGCCCTGCTGCACCGCAGCGGCGAGGGCCCGCCAGGTCGCGGGTCCGACGATCCCGTCGGCGGACAGACCTCGGCTGGACTGGAAGGACCGCACCACGCTGTCGGTGCGCGGGCCGAAGGAACCGTCCACGTCGAGCGTGACGCCCCGGGCGTTGAGGAGGTACTGCGCGATCCTGACCCGCTCACCGCTCGCCCCCTGCTGAACCACCGGCCAGCCGGCGCTCGGAAGCGGCGTGCCGCGCCCGGCGGGCAGGGAGAAGGGAGCGGGGAGGAGCAGTTGTGTGTTGCGGGCGTCGGCTGCTCCACGGCGCTTGCCGATGCCGGCCGCCACCGCCTGGAGGTCGTTGGCCGCCAGCTCGCGTCCCAGCGAGGCGAGTGCGGCGGGGGTGCTGGTATCCCCGTTGCAGGACAGCGGTGCGTCGGAGTCGACCATGGTCGTGAAGATCGACAGGATGCCGTCGCCTTCGGCGATCTCGAAGATCCGGCTCTGGATGGGCCAGTCGATGTGCGAGGCGGTGTTCACCTCCCAGAAGCCGTTGCCGATGACGGACGGCCAGGAAGCCTTGTGGGCCCAGATGTTGTTGGTGTGGGTGTGGCCGTCGACCATGAGGATCACGTTCGGGAAGCGCAGCAGCAGGTTGCGGAGCTCCGTGCCGCCGTACGGGGATCCGCTGTCCGTGTTGTCCATGGAGTCCAGCGTGTGATGGCAGCAGATGACGATGAACTTGTCGTTCACACCGGGCTGGTTGACGACCGTCCTGGCCCGGGTGCCGTCGGAGTCGTCGAGTTCGTAACGCGAGCTGTTGGCCTTGAGCTGGGCGTTGAGCCAGTCCCACTGGTCCTTGTCGAGGGCACCGTTGGCACCGCCGCCGCTGTTGGTCGTGTCCAGCACCAGGAACTGGAACATGTCGTCCGGCCCCGAGGGGATCGCGTAGTAGGCCCGGTCGCTGCCGGACATGAACCCGTGCCCGCGAGGGGCACCGGTGGTGTTGAAGTGCTCGGCGATGAAGTCGCTCCGCGTGAGCAGCCGTCGGGACGGGTCCTGCGTCACGTGGGCGGTGCGGAGGGTGAACTCCCCCGTCAGTATGTCCTTCAGCAGGTCCAGGTAGTACGACGCAGTGTTGTCGAAGACGTCCGGGACTCCCTCGACCTCCGTCAGTTTGGTGGAGCCGGTGGCAATGCTCTTGAGCGGGTCGAAGGGGAGAGCGTCGATCGGGACGTTGCCCTGGACGAGCGCATCGTGATTGCCGTAGGCGGCGTACCAGGGCATGCCCAACCCGGTGGCGGTGAATTGTCTTCGGGCGCTCCTCAGCAGACCGCTCACGATCGGAAAGCCGTGAAGGGCGTTGTTGTCGGGCGGAGTCTGCGGTGCCTCCGGATGCCAGTAGTGGGTTTCCGTCCCGAACTGACCGCTCCCCACGCTCTCGTCCTTGGTGAGGTCGCCGGAGTCCGGGCGCACCGCGTTGCCGTCGAGCAGGTCGATGTACCACCGGGTCTCGTTGTACTGGCAGTTGTCGACCGCGTCTCCCGTGACGACGGTGAAGGCCAGCGGCGTGCTCGTCCGCGGACTCCGGACGACCTGCCGGACGGCTCGGCACATCGCGTCGGTCGTCTGCGTCGAGAGGAATTCGTGGGCGCGGTAGGCCGATTCGGTCGGGTACGAGTTGTAGTGCGGAGGTCCGTAGTCCGCGAGCCGGTCCAGGCACTCGACGCGCAGCGGGGACTGGTCGTCGACGATGTGCAGGTCGGACATCTGGGCGAAGGCGATCAGCGATCGGCTGACCGTCGGCGTGGCGAGCGTGAAGTCGTGGCGGGTGATGTGCGGTTCGCCGGGGCCGGCGGCCAGACCGTGGTACCCCATGCCCAGGTCGGGGCCGATCTGCACCGTCTGGTCCAGGGTGGTGAGCCCGAATGCGGCACCGGTGCCGAGTGGCAGCGGTGCGGCACTGGCGACGGCGCGCAGACTTCCGACGTCGATGGCCGCGGCCACCACCGCCACCCCGGCAGCTGTCAGGATTCTGCGACGTGAGATTGCCATGTCGATCCCTTCGGTGTTGGGCTTCATGTGCCGCGGAGTCGTTGGCGTGCCTTGCTCGTGGGGGTACGGCGTGCGCGTGCCGCCGACGGCGAGCGGCGCGGTGTGCCGGCCCGCGCCGGTGTCCTCGCCCGGGGGCCGCCGCGTCCCGCCGCCGGCCCGCAGGGCACTCAGCGGCCGGGCAGCGGAATGTCGCGGCGGAGCGCGACCCCGGCGTCGACGGCACGGGCGGCGATCGTGGCGACGGCGCGTTCGGCGAGTGCCGCGATGGTCAGTGAGGGATTGACGGTGAGGGAGGTGGGGACGGCGGCGCCGTCGGTGACGAACAGTCCGCTGTGGCCCCGCAGTTCGTGGCCGTCGGTGAGCGCGCTGGTGGCGGGATCGTCGCCGATCCGCACCGAGCCGAGCGGATGGGCCGTGACGGTGCCGGCCACGTCCTCGCTCCACGGGCGGACCCGGGAGAGGCCGTCCTTCTCCAGGATTTCCCGCAGTGCGGTGTCGGCCCGGTCCCATGCCTGGCGGGTACGGGAGGTGGGGTGGTAGGTCATCGTGCCCTGTCCGAGCCCCGGCGCCAGCCGGGTGAAGCTGCCGGTGAGCGGGACGACTCCGAAGGTGCCTTCGTTGTCGTCCTCCGTCATGGCCAGCAGGGTGAGCCAGGAGCGCCACCGGGCCCGCATGTTCCGCTTGTCGATGCCGAACCAGGCGGGTGACCCGCCGGTCTGGGCCAGCACGTTGGTCAGTGGGGGGAAGTAGATCTGCTGGAGGGTGAAGCGGCTGTACTCGGGGGCGGCCGGGTCCAGGTGGTCGTAGGTGGCGGCGGTGATGGGCCGGCCCACGGGCAGCCCCTCGTAGGCGGAACCGCCGGGACGTGACAACCCCAGCAGTGAACGCGCCTTGTCCTCGACGATGTCGGCGACACTGACGCGGTCGCCGTTGCCGGAGAAGTAGCGCCCTACCGCGTCCGGTATGCCCCCGAGGAGGAGAGCGGAGCGCTGGAGGATCACGGGCGTGCCGACGGCACCGGCGGCGAGGACGACGACCTTGGCGTGGATGACCCCGGTCTGCGCGGTGCAGCTGTAGTCGTCGGGGTCCAGGACGGTGTAGCCGACGGCGTAGCGGTAGCCCGACAGCGGCGACGGCATGACGGTCTGCACCTCGTGCAGCGGGCGGATGTCCGCACCGTGCGCCTCCGCCGCCGGCAGGTAGTTGAGCAGCATGGAGCGTTTGGCGTCGAAGCGGCAGCCGGAGAGCATCCAGTTGCAGTTGGTGCAGGCGGTGGTGTCGACGGCCACCGGCACGGGATTGCAGGTGTGTCCGGCCCGCCGGCACGCGGCGGCCAGGACCCCGCCCGCGTAGGACACGTCCGGCCAGTCGGTCCGGGTGACCGGCAGCGCCTCCTCCACCCGGTCGTACCAGGGGTCGAGGGCGGCCCGGGTCAGCGCGGCCGGCCACAGGCGGTGGCCGATACTGCCGTGGCGCTCGAAGACGAAGGACGGTGCGCGCAGTGAGGCGGCGAAGTAGACGACGCTCCCGCCGCCGACGCAGTTGCCGGCCACCACCGCGACTCCGTCACCGCGGATCACGTCCACGATCTTGTTGTAGGTGCCCAGGCGCATCGAGTGGGTGAAGTCGGCGGCGGCCAGACGGGGGCCGCGCTCCAGGACGGTGACGCGGGCTCCGCCCGCCGCGAGGTAGTAGGCGGGGATCGCACCGCCGAAGCCGCTGCCGATCACCAGGACGTCCGTGGTCTGCGCCGTCATGCCGGGCTCCCCGAAGCAGTCGTGTTCGGATGCAGTGCCGCGAGGGGGCGGCCGTAGGAGAAGTCGGGGAAGCGCCAGAGGCCGTCCGGGTCCGGCTCGGGGAAGCGCAGCCAGGTCAGTCCGGGGTGCCCCTGGCCGAGGGCCTCGACTGTGTCCTGCTGTGCGGCCGTGTCGAACGCCAGTCCTACCAGCAGGCTCATCACCTGCCAGATCGGCCTGTCCAGGTCGTCGGGGTCGAACAGGCCGCCGACCAGGGCGGTTCGGTGGGAGAAGGACAGGCCCACGAACGGCGGGTGCGTCGGTGGCAGCCAGATCAACCGGAGGGCGGCATAGGTGACGGCGCGGGCGTCCAGCAGCGCCGCGATCTCCGCCAGCAGCGGCGCCACCGGCAGTTCGGGCGAGTGGAGGAGGTCGACGACACCGGCCTGTACCGCACCGGGGCCGGTGACCGCTCCGGCGACCGCCACGTCACCGGCGAAGCGGCGCCCGCCCGGGATCAGGGTGTCGGCGAACGCCTCGAGCGTCTGTGTCGTCCAACTCTCGGACGCCTCGGCCGCGTCGGCCTCGGGCGTGCTCACACCGCCGACGGACAGTCCTGCGAGCGTGGCGACGAGTGCCTTGAGGAGGGATCTTCGGTCGGGTGCGGTCATGGTGACTCACCCGGCCAGTGCGCAGCGCAGGTCGTAGGGCAGGGACACGGTCATTCCGGTCTCCCCCGCGGCCCGGCCGTAGTCGCTCAACGCGTGGGCGACGTCGGGGAAGACCGGTTCGAGAGCGGCGACCGCGTCTCCGACACCCACGGTGCGGCCGTCGATGCGGAAGTTGGTCAGGCGGGCTCCGGCCCGTCGCGCGGCCTTGTCCCACCAGTACTGACCGTCCCACGTCACCCACGGCGTCGCGCCGTGAGTGGACTGCACGCTCCAGTGGTCCTTCTGGTAGTAGTGGCAGGTCACCATGGCGATGGCGAACCGGGACGGCTCGGCCGCCAGGAACCGCAGGGCCCCTCCGTCGTCGATGGTGATGTCCCGCTTGCTGTACTCCACGCACAGCGGGTCGACGAACGTCAGCCACAACGGCGGCTGCTCCCCCTCCCCGAACTCGTGCCAGGTGCACCCGGCGGCGAAGCCCGGTTCGACGAACGGATCCACGGACGCCGCGGCGGCCCCTGCGGAACGGGTCGCCGGCCGGACCGGACTCTCGCGGACGACCGGCTTCGCCGGCGCCGCAACGGCGGTGCTGCTCGCGAACAGTGCCGCGGACGCGCCCACAACCAGCGCGCAACAGGCCGCGGAGACACGAAGACCTAAGGCAGACACGGGACCTCCCGTAAGCGGAGCAGGGTGAATGTCGCTCAGGACGGACTGCCGCCGCGGCGCTCTGGGCGGGGCGACCGGCGTACTGAGGATGGGGCACACCTACCGGTCAGTACAAGAGGTGAGTCAGTGACTCAGCCACTCAGCCAGTGAAGAACTCCCGCCGTCCGCCCCGCACTTCGACACGATTGTCATGGACAGCGCGAAAGCGGTACGCTCCCGCCTTCGGGGGGACGAAGCCTGCGCCGGGTCGTCGCCGTCTGCGCGGCGGTGGCACGGTTCGACCGGCGCGCGGCCTGTCCAGACGTCAAGCTCGACCGAGGTGGACGCAGTCGGCGCACGCCCAGCGGACGTGGAGGCCGGCGGTGATCACGCGGGGGACCAGGATGCGAACCAGGTGCGGGCCAACGTCCCGCCACCCTCGCGAAATCCGCAGTTCCAGTTGGTCAACGGCAAACAGAACCAGCATCACCAGCGCACCGGGAACCTGCCGGCACGCGGCCGAGGAGGCCCGGACGCGGCGGAGGCCGCCGCTACGGCAGGCGCCAGTCCACCGGCTGAGCACCCTGCCGGACCAGCAGGTCGTTGACCCGGCTGAACGGACGCGAGCCGAAGAAGCCCCGGTCCGCCGACATCGGAGACGGATGCGCGGACTCGATGGCCGGAAGATCCCCCAGCAATGGCCGCAGCGTGCGCGCGTCCCGCCCCCACAGAACCGACACCAGCGGCTTGCCGCGCTCCACCAACGCCCTGATCGCCTGCTCGGTGACTTCCTCCCAGCCTTTGCCCCGGTGCGCCCCGGGGCGGCGCGGCGCGGTCGTGAGAGCCCTGTTGAGCAACAGCACACCCTGCCGCGTCCACGGCGTCAGGTCCCCGTTCGACGGCCTGGGCAGCCCCAGGTCGGAATGCATCTCCCGGAAGATGTTCTCCAGGCTCCCCGGCAGCGAACGCACCTCAGGGGAGACCGCGAAACTCAACCCGATGGCCATTCCCGGCGTGGGGTACGGATCCTGCCCCACGATCAGAACACGGACGTCGTCGAAGGGCTGCTGGAAGGCCCGCAGAACATTCGCCCCGGACGGGAGATACGTTCGGCCGGCCGCCAGCTCGGCCCGCAGGAAGTCCCCCATGGCCGCGATCCGTTCGGCCACAGGTTCAAGGGCCTTCGCCCAACCTGCCTCAACAAGTTCATGCAAGGGTCGTGGTGCCACGGCGCGTCACTCTACTGGCAGACACGGACACCCCGCACACGCAAGGACGTCCGAGCGCAACAGCCATCACCCAGGCACTGCCCTTCCTCTCGCCGGGATCCTCGAACCGCTCGAGCGGATCACGCGGCCGACCCCCGGGAAGGAGGAGAGCACGATCCGTCCAGCGATCAAGCCACTCCCCCGTGGTCATCCGATCAAGCCACCGCGCCGTGAATCATCACCCTCGGCCCACCGACTGTCCCGGCCGGTCTCGCGGACGGGTGGCTCACGCCGCCGGGTCGACCGGCCATCCGCCAGACCGTCGTCCGGGCCATCCTCCAGGCTGTCGTCCAGGCCGTCGCCACGTCTGTCGACCGGAGTCCCCACATAAGCCAATTGATCCCCTTGTCGCCGCATGTTCCCGGCACATGCCCGAAACACATGCCATGCAGGCGTAACTCATCCGACAAAACCGGACGGATACCGCTCACCTGCACCCTCCCCGAACAGGGGAGCCCAAGAAGCCAGTAACATGCGGCGCCATGAGCTCCCCCACTGGGCCCGAGTCCGGCCTGCCAGTACGAATGCCGCGACCCCGCCAGCCCGGACGGCACCGCCGACCGGAACCGCTGGTGGCTCCCGAGGGCGCGCCCGCGCTCGTCCTCGCGGTGCCCGGCGTGCCCAGCACCGCCACGCGCAGCCTCGCCGAGGAGGTCGTGAGCATCGCCCGCTCCGAGCTGCCCGGCCTGGACGCGCGGATCGGATACCTGGACGGGGACGACGCCGAGTTCCCCACCCTGCGGTCCGTGCTCGCGCACGCCGCCGAACAGCGCACGGCCCGTTACGAGCAGGCCGTCGCCGCCGGCGTCGAGGGAGTCAAGGAGCCCGACGGCCCGGTCGCCGTCGTCGTCCCGCTGCTGGCCGGTCCGGACAGCGCGCTGCTGCGCCGGATCCGCCAGTCGGTGATGGACAGCCGGGTCGCCGCCGATCTGACCGACGTCCTCGGCCCGCACCCGCTGCTCGCCGAGGCCCTGCACGTGCGGCTGTCCGAGGCGGGTCTGGCGCGCGCCGACCGCGCCCGGCTGTTCACCGTGGCCACGGCGGCCGACGGCATCATCCTGGCCTCTGTGGGTGGCGAGGAGGCCGTGCAGGCGGCGGGGATCACCGGCATGCTGCTCGCCGCGCGCCTGGCCGTGCCGGTGATGGCGGCGGCCCTGGACGAGGAGGGCTCCATCGCCTCCGTCGCCGAGCAGCTGCGCTCGTCCGGCTCGCAGCAGCTGGCGCTCGCGCCGTACCTGATCGGCCCGGAGATCGACCCGGCGCTGCTCGCGGCCGCCGCCGAGGAGGCAGGCAGCCCCGCGGCCGAGGCGCTGGGCGCGTACCCGGCGATCGGCAAGCTCGCCCTGGCCAAGTACACGACGACCCTGGGCATCGCCCCGCAGCAGCCGCAGGGCGCCCCGGTCCGCTGACCGCGCGGCATCCGTACGACTCGGGCCCGCTCCCTCTCCGGGGGCGGGCCCTCTGTCCTGCCGCGCCCTGCCGTCGCAGCCGGCGCGGGCCGGTCAGCCGAAGACGACGCAGGAGGCCGCGGTGACCTGCACCGAGCCGTCGTAGCGCGGCAGTCCGGTCCGCCCGTCCACGGCGAACCAGCTCACGTCGCCGGAGCGCTCGTTGGCGGCGTACAGGAAGCCGTCCCGCTCGGCCAGGGCGCGGGGCCAGTGTCCGCCGCAGGGCACGGTGCCACGCAACCGGAGCCCGTCCGCCTCGACGGCGAGGACCGACAGGACGTCCTCGCCGCGGGTCGCGGTCCACACGAAGCGGCCGTCGGGCGAGACCACGATGCCCGACGGGTAGGCGTCGCCCGCCGGGGCGCCCGGCAGCACCGGGACCTCGGTCAGCGGCTTCAGCAGGCCGCTCACCGCGTCCCAGCGGCACACCGTCACCGTCGGGGTCAGCTCGTTGACGACGTAGGCGCGCTCGCCGTCCGGGTGGAAGGCGAGATGCCGGGGACCGGAGCCGGGCCGGAGCGCGAACTCCCGGTGCAGGACCGGGGCGCCCGCCTCCAGCGCGCACACCCGCACCGAGTCCGTGCCGAGGTCGACGCTGACGGCCCAGCGGCCGCTGGGATCGGGCTGCACCTGGTGGGCGTGCGGGCCGCGCTGGCGCCGGTCGTGCGGGCCGGAGCCGGTGTGCTGGAGCCGTCCGGAGGGCTTGGCGGCGAGGCCGCCGTCGGGGCGGACGGGCACGGCGGTGACGCTGCCGCAGCCGTAGTTTGCGGTGAGCACGTGACCGGCGTGCACGCAGAGGTGGGTGGGCCCGCTGCCGTCCACCGGCACCGGCGGCCCGGCGAGCTCCGGCGGCCGGTCGCCGTGCACACGGTAGGCGGCGACGGCGCCCTCGGCCGTCTCGCTGACCGCGTAGAGCATCGCTCCGTCCGGGGAGAGGGCCAGGTAGGCCGGGTCCGGTACGTGGTTCACGGCGGCGCGGAGCGTGAGAGCGCCGCCGTCCGGCGCGACCTCGGCGGTCACCAGCCCGGGTCCGCCCGCCGCCGTGAACGAGCCGATGAACGCCCGCAGCCTGCCCGCGCCGCCGCCCTGTGCCACCGCTGTCCCCTCTCGGTCGAGCCAGTCCGGGGCCGACGGTAGCAGTCGATCACGGGCGGTCTAGACCAACGGGCGGCAGACGAGGACGTTCTTCACCCCGTCGCACCGAAGGGGCGGGGGGTCAGGCGCCCACCAACGGCGAACCCGTGGGTGCCCGCAGCGGTTCGGCCAGGTCGGCGAGGGCGCGTTCCAGGCCGTGGAGGTGGGCCAGCACGGGTTCCGCGGGCGGCTCGGCCGGGTGGTGGAGAGGCTCGAGGCCACCCGTGGTGAGGGCCTCGACGGCCGCCTCGACCCGCCAGCAGGCCGCGGCGAGCCGGGCGTCGTGGGAGGCCTCGGGGTCGGCGGCGACCGCGACCAGACCGCGGATCTCCCGGGCGCAGTCGTCGAGGAGCGCCAGGACCTGGCGGGCGCGCCGCTTGCGGTCCGGCATGGGGTTCAGCGGGTGCACCAGTGGGGCGACCGACAGCCGGACGCGGCCGAGCAGCTGCTCCAGTTCGGCCACCCGCGGCGCCGGATCGGCCGTCGGGGAGCCCCCGAGGCGGGCCGCGGTCTCGGCGGTGCACGCGTGGACGCAGCGCAGGGCGCGCTGGATCCAGGCGTGTGTGGTCGCGTGCGTGGTGACCGGCAGCACGAACAGCACGGCGAGGGCGGCGCCGAGCGCGCCCACGCCGGTCTCGGCGAGGCGCAGGACGAGCAACCCAGGGCCGAGGACGCCGAGGAGGCCGTAGAGCAGCGCGGCGAGCACGGTCACCCAGAGCACCATCCAGGTGTAGGAGACGGCGGCCGTGTAGAAGGTTCCGAAGACCGCGACCGCCAGCAGGACGGCCGTCGGGACCGGCGCGCCGTGCACGGGGACGGCGACGAGGAGGCCCAGCCCGATGCCGAGGAGGGTGCCGAGGAACCGGCGGAAGCCGCGCACCAGTGTCTCGCCGCGCGAAGCGGTGTTGACGAACACCCACCAGGTGGCAGCGACGGCCCAGTACCAGCGCTGACCCGACACCGCCTGGCCCACCACCAGCGCGAAGCCGGCGCCCGCGGTCGCCTGGACCGCCTGCCGCGTGGTCACCCGGGCCAGCCCTCTCCCGGCGGGCGGGGCGGGGACGGCGGCCGGGGGCAGCCCGCGCTCGTAGCACCACGCGCCGAAGCGGACCACGGCCGCGCCGAGCACGGACAGCAGGACGGCGGCGCACAGTCCGGGCAGCTGGGCGGGCGAGGTGTGTAGGACCTGGGCCACGAAGAAGGTCATGAAGGCGAACACGCCGAGGCTGTGCCCGCGCGGTCCCCAGCGGCGCGCGTACACACCGGCGGCGACGACGGCCAGGAAGGCGAGGTCCCGGGCGACCGGGTACGGGTGCAGCCCGGCCGCGGCGGCGAGCACCGGTATGCCCACGGCGGGCAGCAGCGCGGTGGTGACCGCCTGCCCGCGCACGGTGGAGTCGGCGACCGTGAACAGGGCGAGCAGCGCGGCCAGACCGCCGGTGATCACACCGGGGAGCGAGCAGCCGGCGAGGGAGCAGATCACGACCGCCAGTGCGATGCCGAGGACGGCCCGCGCGGCGAAGCGCAACCGCGCCCGCCCCGGGTCCGAAGCCACGAACATCCTCTTCAGCACTGCTGCCCTCCCCTTGGAACACCGGCACAGAAAAGGCGCCGCGGGAGTCCGCAGCGCCATTGACGTCTCCATGAGAGCATCCCCGGGGTCACTGGCTCAAGTCGGGTTCGAATCACTGGTCCATTGGCCCAGCCACGATCGGGACCTCATGCCCATCGGCATGCCATCGGACCAGGTTGACTGGCCCACCCCTGCCTCCTGCCGTTGAGCCATTGGTACAGTCGTACGTCATGGCCCTGGACGAACTCGACACCCGTATCCTGCGACTGCTCCTGGACCAGCCGCGCACCAGCGTGCGCGAGTACGCCCGCATCCTCGGGGTCGCCCGCGGCACGCTGCAGGCCCGCCTGGACCGCATGGAGCGGAAGGGCGTGATCACCGGAACGGGTCCCTCCCTGTCCCCCGCCGCCCTGGGCCACCCGGTGCTGGCCTTCGTGCACATCGAGGTGACCCAGGGGCACCTCGACGACGTCGGGGACGCGCTCGCCGGCGTACCCGAGATCGTGGAGGCCTTCTCGATCACGGGCGGCGGGGATCTGCTCGCCCGGGTGGTGGGCCGGGACAACGCCCATCTGGAGGATGTCATCCAGAAGCTGATCAGCCTGCCGGGCGTGGTGCGCACCCGCACGGAGGTGGCCCTGCGCGAGCGCGTCCCGTACCGGATGCTGCCCCTCGTGGAGTCCGTCGGCAGGAAGGCCGGCTCGTGACCCGCCCCCCGCCCTACGGGGAGGCAACCTCGCGACGCGGCGCGGACCCAGGGCGTCGTACCTGGTCGGGCGCCGACGCGCCCGGCAATCCACCGTTGCGTGCGCAGGGGGTCGCCGCTGCCTAGCGTGGCTCCATGACCATGGACCAGACCCGGCCCGCCGTCGGTGACCGGCGGTGGCAGGCGCTCGGGGTCTGTCTGACGGCGGGCTTCATGACGCTGCTCGACAGCTCGATCGTGAACGTCGCCCTGCCCTCCATGGAGCGCGGCCTGGGCGCGGACACGGCCGACCTGTCCTGGGTCGTCTCGGGCTACGCGCTCACCTTCGGGCTCGCGCTCGTTCCGGCCGGGCGGCTCGGTGACGTGCGAGGGCGGCGGACGGTCTTCCTGTTCGGTCTGGCCCTGTTCACCCTCGCCTCGGCGGCGTGCGGGCTGGCGTCCGGCGCCGGCTGGCTGGTGCTGTTCCGGCTGCTGCAGGGTGTGGCCTCGGGCATCCTGGCGCCGCAGACCACCGGGCTCATCCAGCAGATGTTCCAGGGTGCCGACCGGGCTCGGGCGTTCGGCATGCTGGGCAGCGTCGTCGGGCTCTCCACGGCGATCGGGCCGCCCGCCGGCGGGCTGCTCATCCACCTGTTCGGCACCCACGACGGATGGCGCTGGGTGTTCTTCGTCAACCTGCCGATCGGCGTGGCCGCCTATGTCGCGGCGCTGCGTCTTCTGCCGCGCACCCCGCCGTCCGAACGCCGGGAGTACATCGACCTTCCGGGTGTCCTGCTCCTCGGTGCGGGCGTGCTCGCGCTGATGCTGCCGCTGGTGCAGGAGCAGCAGTGGACGGGACGGCTGAAGTGGGCGCTGCTGCCGGTGGCGGGGCTGCTGCTGGCGGCGTTCTGGGCGTGGGAGCGGCGGCAGGGGCGGGGCGGGCGGGCGCCCCTGCTCGACCTGCGGCTGTTCACCCAGCGGTCCTTCTCGCTCGGCGTGCTGCTCAACCTGGTCTACTTCGCGGGTTTCACCACCCTGTTCTTCGTCTACACCCTGTTCCTGCAGAACGGTGTGGGCTACAGCGCGCTCGCGGCCGGCTTCAGCTCCCTGCCCTTCGCGGCGGGCTCGGCGGCCGGCGCCGCCGCGAGCGGAAGGCTGGTCGTCCGCCACGGGCGCAGACTGGTGATCGCCGGCCTCTGCGGGGTGGCTCTGGGCCTGCTCGGGGTGATCGCGGCGGTCGGTGCGGTGCCGGGACGCGGCGTCGGCTGGGCGACGGCGCTGCCCCTGCTGGTGGCGGGCCTCGGCTCGGGCGTGACGATCTCCCCGAACACCACGCTCACCCTGGCCGGCGTTCCGGTACAGCGGGCCGGGGCGGCCGGCGGCGTGCTGGTGACGGCCCAGCGCATCGGTTCGGCGGCCGGCATCGCCTTCGTGGGCGCAGTGTACTTCGCGCACCTGGCCAACCGGGGCAGTCCCGCCGTGGCCCTGCAACTGGGACTGCTCACGGCCCTCGGCATCATCGCGGCCGCGCTCGCGCTGGCGGTGCTGGACCTGCGCGAACACCGGACGCTCCCGGCGGGCTCCGGACCGGTGAGCAGCGCGAGCCGACCGGAGGAACCGGATCCGGCGGCGTGAGGCGCCCGGTCGCGCGGCCGGCTACGAGCGGCGGCGCGGCCTTCCCCGCTTCGCGGCCGGCTTGCCCCCACCCGTGGCGGCCCGCCGGCCACGGCCCGCGGACCCGGCGGCCGCGGGCTTCTGCCGGGTGCCGCGCTGCTCGGGGCTCCTGGCCTTCTTCCCGGCCGGGGGCTGGTCCGCCGACCGGGTCGTCGTACGGCCCCGCGTGCTGTTGACCGTGCGGCCGCGGACGATGCCGATGAAGTCCTCCACCAGGTCGGTGGTGGCCTCCTCGGGCCAGGAGAGGGCGACCCCGGACTGGGGGGCGTCGACGACGGGACGGTAGGTGAGGTCCCTGCGGTGGTACAGGCGGGCCAGGGACTGCGGCACGACCAGAAGGCCGACGTTCGCGGCGACCAGCTCGATCGCCTCCGGTGTCGTCGCGGGCCGCTCGAAGGCGGGCTCGCCGGGCGGGGCGTCCCAATCGAAGACGTCGTCGAGGGGGTGGAAGAGCACCTCGTCCGCGAGGTCGGCAAGGGTGACCTCGTCCGCAGCCGTGATCAGGTGGTCCTTGGGGACGACGACCACGGTGGTCTCGGTGTACAGGGGGATCGCGCTGAAGAACGTGCGGTCGACGGGCAGCCGTACGAAGCCCGCGTCGGCCTCGCCCGCGCGCAGCAGCTCCGGCGCCTCGGCGGCGGGTACCTGGACGAGGGTGAGCGGGATGTCGGGCAGGCGCTCGTTCCAGATCCTCACCCACTTGGCGGGTGTCACTCCGGGGACGTACGCGAGCCGGAACGACGGTGATTCCTCCGAGCCTGTCACCCGGCCAGGCTACCGGTCGCGGCAGGCTCCCTCGCACCGGCCGTGGTCGGGGGGTCCCGGCCCGGCCGATACCCTTGACCTCATGAGTCCGCAGCAGAGCACCCAGACGATGAAGCCCGCCACCGCGGCGAAGAAGCTGGGTGTGTACCTCCCCGCCACCCCCGCCTCGTTCCAGGAGGGTGCGGTGTCGCGCGCCGAGCTGAACGAGCTGCAGGCCAACCCGCCGGAGTGGCTGCGCGAGCTGCGACGCAACGGTCCCCACCCGCGCCCGGTGGTCGCCGCGAAGCTGGGCGTGTCCATCGCCGGTCTCGCGCGCGGCGGGGTCACCGAGGCGCTGACCACCGAGCAGATCGAGGCGCTGAAGCAGCAACGCCCCGAGTGGCTGGAGAAGGAGCGCGCCACCCAGGCCGAGGTCCGCAAGGAGGAGGCGCGCCTCAAGAAGCTGAGGCAGGAGAAGGACGCCCGGCGCGACTGAACGGTCCCCCGCCTCAGTCGACGGCCAGCACGATGGCCTCGGATGCGGTCATGGCTCCCGTGTGCCGGTCTTCCAGCCATGTCAGGGCTGCGACGACGCCGCAGAGCGTCCGGTGCAGTGCTCTGCGTTCCATGTCTGCTGCTTCCGCGGCGAGGCACGCGGCGGCCAGGCGGGCCGCGCGCAGGGCCGGGCCGTCCAAAAGCGCCTCGCGCCGCAGAATCGGCCCGGCGGCCCAGGCATGGTCGGCCAGCGCACCGATCCACGCGGACTGGGAGGTCCTGGCGGTGTCGCGGACCATGGCATGCAGAGCGCCGGTGAGTTGCTCGCCGGCGGCGTCGGGGTCGACCGGGGACGCATCCTGGCCGAAGGCGCCCCTTCCGGTCAGCCGCCCCTCGAAAACCGACCACGGGTCGCCCTGGGCGGACCGCACGAGCGCCGAGAACTCCGTCGCCGCCGCGGGCAGGACGATGCCTGCCGCCAGTGCGTAGACGCTGCGCCGGGCGAACACGAGCGAAAGGACCTGCCCGGTCTCCTCCGGCGGCCGGCCCAGGTCGAAAGCCATGACCTGGTCGAGCAGTTGTTCGTGGGACCGCCGCCCACGCAGTCTCACGCGGCGCAGGTCGTGGCCGAGCGCGCTCACGGTCAGCCGCACGGCGTCGAAGGCCTCGGACGGCTCCCCCGTCCCGGTGAGGTACGACGACAGGGCGCCGAGTTCCCGGACCATGTCCTCGGCGAGCACCAGCGCCAGAGTCTCCCGCAGGCCGGCGTGGACGTCCTCGCCCATCGTCTCCAGGACCGCGTTCAGCCGTTCCGACTCGGCGCTGCGCAGGGCCTCGCTCCCCAGGCTCAGCGCGGCCTCGGCGAACACCGGGGCACCGGAGGCCGCTTCGAGGGCGGCGGCGAGGTCGGGAACGCGGGCGAGCGCGAGATCGAGCTCCAGGCTGCGGGCCGTCTCCAACAGACCCACGGTGGCCGCTGCCGCCGCCCGTGCACGCAGCAGGAGCAGCGCCGGCAGTGCGCCCGACGCGGACCGGAAGTCGTGGCGGACCCGCTGCTCGATCACGCCGGCCGGCAGATGGCGGGGGTCCGGCACGCCGGCCGGGACCCACAGCGGCGGCGGCTCGTCCCGGTGCGGCGCGGCCCAGAGGGCGTGCGCGGGCCCCGTCGCCGCCGGCGGGCTCAGGACGCTCTGCACCCCGGGGTCCCGGATCTCCTCGAGCGTGGGCAGCCGGTAGCGGGACTCACCGCCGACCAGTGTGTTCACCCAGCCCGCGAAGGCCACCGCGTCCCGCGCCCGCACCCCGGTCACGGGACTGCCGGAGCTCTCCAGGCCCGTCACGGCGTCCGGCCGGCGGTTCGTCCCCTGCTCCGCGCAGTCCTGCAGGAACAGCTCATAGGTGTCGGCACCGATCGGTGAGGCGCAGATGCGGCCGCCCTCGTCGGTGCGCACGATGTTGCGCAGGCGCCGGGTGAGCAGCACGCCGATCATCAACCGGCGCTCCTCGCCCGCCAGTTCGGCCGGCGAGGAGCGCTGCAGCAGGGAGTTGAGGTGGTCGCGGAGCTCTGGGTCGAGCTCGTTGCCCTCGTCCGCGCAGTCGAAGGCCAGGGCCAGGGCCGCCATCGTGCCCGAGCCGAGACAGGCCCGCACGATGGGCCCGACGTCCGCGTTGGCCGCGTACAGCAGTGTGCACTCGCGCCACCAGTCGTCGTCGACGGCGTCCGCCAGCAATTGTGCTTGGCCCTTGTCCCGGATGTACTCCGCCGCCAGGTATTCCTGGAAGGTGAAGTGGGCGAAGGCGAACACGCCGTTCTCGCGTTCCACCAGCAGCCCGTTGGTGCCGACGTCCGCAAGGAACGCGTCGGCCGTGAGATGTTCGGAGACACGCGGCAGGACCGACTGCAGGATCTCGGTGCAGACGTCCCGGGACACGACCGTCACCCGGCGGCGCATCATCTCGAAGGCCAGCTCCCGCAGGACCGTCTCCTTCTGCGGACCGCGTGGCTCCACCACGAGCCGCTTCGACTCCTGCCTCCGCCAGAGCATCACCTGGCAGATCTCGCGGTACAGGTCGGAGCGGCTCCCGGGCAGTGCGCCCCGGTACCGGTGCACGTTCGCGATCATGGTCAGCAGCAGCGGGTTGACCGTCAGGTCGTACAGGTTGGGCGAGGCCCGGAGTCGGGAGCCGAGGTCCGCGGCACCCGCCTCGGCGAGCAGGCGCACATCGGCGGAGTCCTCGCGGTTGGCGTGCCGCTCGACGGCCAGGTACCAACTGCGGATGAAGGTGGCCACCTGCGGGTCCGTGAAGCGCCGGGTCTGCAGCACCGTGGCGCCCTCCACAGGGGAACTGCGGTAGCCCTGGGGGCGGGAGGTGATGACGTAGTCGTTGCGCGGGTAGTCCTTGATCTGCCGCTCCACCCAGTCGACGACGATGCGCCGCATGCCCGGTTCGGCCACCTCGTCCAGCCCGTCCAGCAGCACGACGCAGTCGCCGGCCTCCAGTCGTTCCTCGAACCAGCCGGGCGGTTCCTCCGCCGCGTGCCGGCCCAGGTTCGCGCGGATCACCTCGGCCAGCGCAAGCCGCGGATCGCCCGTCAGGTCCGACACGAGGCTGCGCAGATACAAGAGCACGGGCACACTGCGCCGGCGGTCCCGCGGGGCCAGACAGGCACGCCGCGCGGTGTGCCGCAGCAGTGTGGTCTTTCCGGTGCCGGGTGCGCCGACGATGGCCAGCACCTGGGGCTCCGGCAGGTCCAGGAACTCGTCGACCGACCGGCGTTCGTCCGTGCCGCCGGTGGCGGCGGCGTCGGCCAGCAGGTCCCCGGGGATACGGCCGGGAGCCTGCAGGGCGAGGCTCACATCGATGAACACCTCGTCCAGTTCCGGGGCGTAGTGCCCGATCGTCGACAGGCCCTTCTGGTCCATGAAACGCAGGCTCGCCGCGAGATGCTCCGCGTACGTGCGCCCGAAACGGCTGAACCGGCGCGACAGCCGCCGGTCCGCGCTGTCGAGCCAGCCCTCCCGCCTGCGCATCACCAGGTCCCGCACGAACTCGCCGACGAACCTGCCGACGATCACGAGCAGCCCGTAGCCGACGAAGACGACGCACGCGAGGACGATGTGGTCCCGGACCAGGTCCCGCCAGAAGCCGGCCACCACGGACGGCGGCAGCAGGATCGTGGCGGCCCAGCCGAGCTTCGGAAGGACACCGCCCTTCGCGGTGGGGCCGTTGTCCTTCCTCGCGGATTCCGTGCTCATGTCGTCCCGTCCCCCGTGCGCGATGCGCGCTCGGCGCAGGTGACCGGTTGCGCCGGAGCCGGTGCGGTCCGCACGACCCGGACCCTGCCGCGGGCGACCAGCAGCGCGGCTCCCACCGGGAGCGACCGGGGGCGCACGGTGCCGGGCAGCGGATCCCCGTTCCAGCTGTCGCCCGACATCAGCAGCCACGGCGAAGCGGCCTGCCTGGCCGCCCTGCGCACCGGGTCGCCCTCGGGAGCCGCGCCGGTGTAGCGCTGGGCGACGATCAGGTGGAGGGCGCTGACCGCCGAGTCCGCGACCAGTTCTGCCAGTGGTTCGAGCACCGCGGCCCCGGTGCGGATCATGTCGTAATCGTCCATGACCAGATAGGTCTCCGACCCCCGCCCCACCCTGCCTTCGGCCAGCCCGCGCACCAGACGCAGGGCGGCATCGGGCGTCGTCGCGTGCCGGAACTCCACCGCCGTCGAGGTGAGTTCGGCGAGGGAACCGCGGTAGCCGATGCAGCAGACCAGGACCTTCTTCTCCGTGCGGCGCCCGCCGACCCCGGTGGCGATCAGTCGCAGCAGGTTCGACTTGCCACAGCCGGGATCGCCGTAGACCAGACAGTGCGGTTCGGCGGTGAGATCCAGTGACACGGGTGCGCGGGTGTCCTCGTCGATGCCGATCGGCACCGCGCTTCCGGTGCGTCGGGCCGTCGGCCGATCACCTGCGGGGGCGGGCTCGGGCAGGGTGCCCACGGGCGCCGCGACGGGGCCGTGCCACGCCTCGGCCACGGCGGACACCGCCCGGGCCGTGCCGTCCGGCAGGGTCCTCGTGTCCGTGTCCCCGTCGATGCGCGCAAGAGCAGCGAGGAAGTGCAGCCCCTCGCCGGTGAGTCCGTGCCCGGGCGCGCCCCTCGGCAGACGCGCTGCCTGCCGTCGGTCGACGAGGGATTCCAGCGGATCGCGGAGCGCGAGTTCGACGCGGCCGCCCAGCAGGTCCTGCAGACCGCTGCGGATCTCGGACCAGTTCCTGGCCGTGATCACCACGTGAATGCCGAAGCCCAGCCCCACCGCGGCCAGCCGGGTGATGTCCTGGACCAGGTCGGGATGGCGCTCCTGCAGGTCGCGCCAGCCGTGCACGACGAGGAAGACGTCGGCGCTGCGGGCGTCGTCCTCCGTGGTCAGCCGGCGGTCGCGCAGCCTGCGGAAGGTGACGACCGAGTCGATGCCCGCGGCGGCGAACTCCCGTTCGCGTTGCTCGAGCAGGGCGGTGGTCTTCCTGACCACGCCGTGCACCGACTCGGTCTGGTGCAGCGTGGCCAGAGTGCCCAGGTGGGGCAGCCCGGTGAGCGCGTCCCGCAGCGAGCCTTCGGCGTCGATGCAGTGGAACTGCACCTGCTGGGGGGTGTGCAGCAGCGACAGCGAGAGGATCAGGGTGTGCAGCAGGCTGCCGACCCCGGTTCCGCGCGCGCCCACGACGGCGGCGTGGCCCGCGGATCCCGAGAGATCCAGCCAGAACGGCTCCTGACGCTGCTGGTAGGGCCGGTCCTCCACGCCGAGGAGCGCGTGGAGCACGCCGCGCATGCCCGACTCCTCGACGACGCCGAGGCCCGCCTGCGCCGACTGCCGCAGCGGCGGCAGCAGCATGTCCAGGGTGCTCGGCACTTCCAGGGGCGGCAGCAGCACGGGATGGGCGGGCTGCCCGTGTCCGGCCAGCTGCCGGACCACGACGTCCGCGAAGCTTTCGACGCTCTCGCTCGTCTCCGGCTCGGTGACAGGCTGCTCGACGATCTCCGGACGTACGAAGTCGCTCACGAACGGCGCCACCGTGCGGACGAACTCGTCACCGGGCACGGGGAGTCCGGCGTCCACGGGCCCGGAGACGTAGGTGGCCCGGAACCGGACCGGGTCGTTCGTGCCGGTCTTCAGGTAGCCGTGCCCCGGTCCCGCGGGCAGTTCGTAGGCGTCCGGTACTCCCAGCGTGATGCGGGACTCGTACGCGGAGAACGTCCGCAGACCGATGCGACAGGAGAGGTAGGTGTCGAGTCCGCGGAGTCTGCCCTCCTCCAGGCGCTGGGAGGCGAGCAGCATGTGGACTCCGAGCGACCGGCCGGTCCTGCCGATCGCGAGGAGGACGTCGATGGCGTCCGGGTGCTCCGCCAGCAGGTCGGAGAACTCGTCGATCACCAGGAACAGCGCCGGTAAAGGTTCCAGAGCGGCTCCGGTGGTGCGTGCCCGCTCGTAGTCGTACGCGTTGGCGAGGTTGCCCGCGTTCCGCAACAGCTCCTGCCGGCGGCGAAGTTCGCCCTGCAGGTACTCCAGTGTCCTCTTCGCACGGCCTTCCTCGCCGGCCAGGTTCGTCGCCACGGCGGCCACATGGGGCAGGTCGTGCAGCCCGGAGTAGGTGAAGCCGCCCTTGAAGTCCACGAGGACGAAGTTGATCCGATCCGGCGGATGGGCCAGCGCGAGGCCGAGGATCAGGCTGCGGAGCAGTTCGGACTTGCCGGAGCCGGTGGCGCCGACGCAGAGGCCGTGCGGCCCGGCGCCGCCCAGTGCGGCCTCCTTGAAGTCGAGTTCGACGGGCCGGCCCTCGCCGCCCAGGCCGATCGGCACCCGCAGTCGCGCCCGAGGACCGCGATCGCGCCAGATCTGGGCCAGGTCGATGTGACGGGGGTCGTCAAGTCCGAAGAGCGCCGCGGGCGCCGTCTGCGTGCTCAGGTGGCTCGCGGAGTCAATGGACAGGTCGGCGCGCAGGGGCGCCAACTGCCGTGCCAGGGCCTCGGCCTGGCGGATTGTCAATGAGTCCGGCCACACGTGTTCCTCATGGACCGCATGGGCGGACTCGACGCGCAGGCCGCCCGCTCCGACTCTCAGGCTGAGGGTGTAGTCGGGGTCCGCCGGGGGCAACGGGACCCCGCCGAGGTCGATCAGGGTGACACCGTACGGTCCCGCTGCGGCCACCAACGAGTCCGGAGGCGCCAGACCGCCGTCCAGCACGATCACGTGATGCACCATGTCGTAGCCGCCGAACTGCCCGGTCATCGGCGGACGGGACGCGAGGTCCCCGGCGAGCAGTTCCTCGAGCTCGGTGAGACTGCGGCGCACGAGCCGGACCGGCCCCAACGCGTCGTCCTCCGTGGGGTGGTGGGCGTGCGGCAGCCACTTCACCCAGTCCCAGTGCGGGGCCATCGCGGAGGAGGTGCAGACGCCGATGCGCAGATCGTGCGGGGCGTGCAGCGTGGCCAGGTGTGCGATCACGGCCCGCGCCAGACCGCGTACGGCCTCGGGGTGGCCGTCGAGCACGACCCGCGAGTAGGAACGCAGTGCGGCGGCCAGGGGCAGATCCGGCACGCTGCGGTGCGTCCGCAGCAGTCTGCGCAGCCCGTCCGCGCTCACCGGATCGAGTTCCTCCACGGGTCTGGTCTCCGGGGCGATCAGCGGACGCATCCGGTTCTGGGGCCCGACGCCCAGCCTGACGTGTGCGAAGTCGGGGTCCGAGGGCCGCCGTTCCCACAGACGGTCGCTCATGGCCACGGCCCACAGGGTGTCCGGGGCCGGGTGACTCCACAGCCGGTAGCGGCGCTGGACGGCCGACTCCTCGTGCAGCAGGTGGTCCAGACTGCGCAGGTAGCGCAGATAGTCGCGGCGGAGGGCGCCGAGCCGTTCCTGGCGGTCGCGGCCGCGGCCGCGCACATGGCTCAGCAGGTCGCCGAGCAGGGCCCCCGCGACCAGACCGGAGGCGAGCGCCGTCCACCTGCCCGCCGCTTCGGAACCCGGCAGCATCAGGAGCACGAGGGCGCCCAGGGAGCACACCGAGGCGAAGCAGCCCAGCACCGTGCGCGTGCTGCCCACCGTCTCGGGGAGTTCCGGAGGCGGTTCGATCTGCCATTCCCCGGACGGCGGTTCGGGCATGGACCGACGCGGACCCCGCCGCACCCGTACGGTGCTCACCGCACCCCCGTCCTCGCGCTTGGCTCCTGTCCGGCGTCCCGCGGCTGAGGGACCGGCCGCGGTTCAGCATTGTAGGAAGTCGGGCGTACGGCCACCCCCCGGTTCGGTCAGAATGGCCGCCGACAAAGCCGCGTGACACGGGTGGAGTGCCGGATGAGCGTGCCGAGTGACCAAGGTCTGTGCCACATCAGCATTTTGGGCCCCCGCAGCCGGGTCGACCTGGCCCTCCCGGTCCACCTGTCGTTCGCCGAGCTGCTGCCGGCCGTCATCGGGTACACCGGGGGCGATCTCGCAGAGGCCGGTGTGGAGCACGAGGGATGGGTGCTTCAGCGGGTGGACGAGCCACCCCTGCCGCTCGGCGCGACCCCTGCCGAAGTGGGACTGAGGCATGGAGAGACGCTCCATCTCAGGCCGCGTACCCGGCCGCTGCCCGACATCTCGGTCCTGGAGCTGGTCGATCCGCTGACGGGCGGCGAGGACGAGGCGGCTGACCGGTGGGGTCCCAGATGGTCGAATCTGTCCACCCAGGTCGCCCTGGCGGTGGCGCTCGCCGGGCTGGCGGCACTGCTGCTGCGGTCGGGCGAGCGCTGGAGCGTGCGTGCGCTCCTGGCGGCGGCCCTGAGCGTGGTGGCGCTGCTCGGCTCCTGGGCCGTGCCCCGGCGCCGGGCGGAGACGTGGAGCGCCCTCGTGCCGGCCGTGTCGGCGCCGGCGTTCGCCTTCCTCGCCGCCGTGCTCCGCGCGTCGGGGGGCGCGCCGCTGAGGGATTCCCGCCCGGCCTGGGCGGCCTACGGTCTGCTCGCCGCCGCCGTGGCGGCCGCGGTCGCCGCATGGGCCGCACCGGCTCCGCGGCCGGTGTCCCTGGGCTGTGCCGCCGCCTATGTCTTCGGGGCGATGGTGTGCGGTGCCGACGCCGCGTGGCCCGGGTGGCCCGCTCCCGCTCTTGCCGTGGTCACGCTCTGCGTCGTCCTGCCGGTGAGTGTTCCGGTGCCGTCGATGTCGCTCCTGCTGGCGGCCCGCCGCCTGCGGTCGGACACACTGAACGGGCCGTTCGAGCCGGTGGGATCCGACGCCGGTGCAGGGCCGGCGTCACCCCCGGCGGCCGGGTCGAGCCGGCAGCGGCTGCTGCAGCGGGCGTCCGACGTGCGCTCCGCCCTGTCGGTCTGCGCGACCGCGCTCACGGTGCTGGGAACCGGCGCGGGCCTGGTGCTGGCCGTGTCCGGGGGCCGCTGGGGGCGCGCCGGATGTGTACTGGCGGCCGGTGCGCTGGTGCTGTGCGCGCGGCGGTTCGACGGGGGAGCCCAGCGTACGGCCCTGCTGACGTCCGCCGCGGTGATCGTGGCGGGCGCTGCGGTCGCCTCCGCCGCCGACAGCTCGCCTCTGCTGGGCACCGCGCTCCCGGCCGCGGTGCTCGCGGCGCCGGCCCTGGGCGCTCTGCTCACCGGCGGCAGGTCGCGCGGGGGACGCCGGCCGGCCGAGTGGAACGCCCTGATCCCCTCGGCCCGCGCCCGGCTGCTGACCGCGCTGGAGGTGCTGATCTGGCTGGCCCTGGCGGCCACCGTGGTCCCGCTGGTCGGCGGGTAGTTCCCGGCGTGCCCGTGGCCGGCCCGGGTCAGGCCCCCGCGAGGAAGCTGAGCCGCACCTTGCGTTCGGGGTTGTCCTTGTTGGTGTCCACCAGGCAGACCGACTGCCAGGTTCCCAGTTCCAGGCGGCCGCCGATCACCGGGAGGGTGGCGTGCGGCGGGACGATGGCCGGCAGGACGTGGTCGCGGCCGTGGCCGGGGCTGCCGTGCCGGTGCTGCCAGCGGTCGTCGGCGGGGAGCAGGGTGTGCAGCGCGGCGAGCAGGTCGTCGTCACTGCCGGCGCCGGTCTCGATGACGGCGATGCCGGCGGTGGCGTGCGGGACGAAGATGTTCAGCAGGCCGTCGCGGCCGGCCGCCGCCTCGCGCAGGAACTCCGCGCAGTCCTCGGTGAGGTCGACGACGCGTTCCCGGGAGCCGGTGGAGACGTGCAGCATGCGGGTGGTGAAGGCATCGGACATGCCCCCATCCTGACTCATGCTCAGCGAGGGCCGCGACGGCCACGCCAGGCGTGAGCATCCCGGTCCGCATCGACGTGCATGTGACTGTCCTCACGCGCGCCCGTCCACCTAGCCGGCCGGTCCGGACGCGGGAACCGGCTTGTGGCACGCCCTCGGCCGTGCGGCCGGGAAGATCCGCGGCCCGCCGCCTGTTGGTGCAGGCGTGAACACAGCACGCGAGGTCGAGGCAGTCGTCATCGGCGCTGGTCAGGCCGGCCTGTCCAGCGCCTATCACCTGCGGCGCACCGGCTTCGAGCCGGACCGGGACTTCGTGGTTCTCGACCACTCCCCCGGCCCGGGCGGCGCCTGGCAGTTCCGGTGGCCCTCGCTGACGTACGGCAAGGTGCACGGGATGCACGCGCTGCCCGGGATGGAGCTGACGGGGCCCGATCCGGCGCGGCCCTCGGCCGAGGTCATCGCGGGGTACTTCGACCGGTACGAGCGCACCTTCGACCTGCGGGTGCGGCGGCCCGTCGATGTGCGGGCCGTGCGCGAGGGGGACGGCGGGCGGCTGCGCGTGGAGACCTCGGACGGGGTCTGGTCGACGCGGTCGCTGATCAATGCGACCGGTACCTGGGACCGCCCGTTCTGGCCCCGGTACCCGGGCCAGGAGACGTTCCGCGGGCGACAGCTGCACACGGCGCAGTACCGCGGGCCCGAGGAGTTCGCCGGGCGGCGGGTCGTGGTCGTGGGCGGCGGCGCCTCGGGCACCCAGCACCTGCTGGAACTCGCCCCGTACGCGGCCGCCACCACGTGGGTCACCCGGCGGCCTCCCGTCTTCCGCGAGGAACCGTTCGACGAGAACGTGGGGCGGAGCGCGGTGGCGCTCGTGGAGGAACGCGTGCGCCAGGGGCTGCCGCCGCGCAGCGTGGTCTCGGTCACCGGTCTGCCCCTCAACGACGCGATCCGGAAGGGCATCGCGGACGGGGTGCTGGAGCGGCGGCCGATGTTCGACCGGATCACCCCCGACGGGGTGGAGTGGCGGGACGGCAGGCACGTGGCGGCCGACGTGATCCTGTGGGCCACCGGGTTCCGGGCGGCCCTGGATCATCTCGCGCCGTTGCGCCTGCGCGGGCCCGGCGGCGGCATCCGGGTCGAGGGCACGCGCGCGGTGGCCGATCCGCGGATCCACCTCGTCGGTTACGGCCCGTCGGCCAGCACCATCGGGGCCAACCGGGCCGGGCGCGCGGCCGTGCGGGACATCAGGCGCCTGCTGGCCGCGGACCGGCCGGTCGCCGCGTGACGTCCCTCCGGCTCAGTGGGCCGTGGGCTGCGAGGAGGCCGGGGATCGGCTCGCGCTCGCGCCGGCGCTGGGGCTCGCCGGCTTCCCCTTGCTCTGGCGGAGGGCGTTGAACTCCGCCACGTTGCGCACGTGCGTCGCATAGTCCGACGTGAAGCGGGTGTCCCCGGGCTTGACCGTCACGAAGTACAGCCAGTCGCCCGGTGTCGGGTTGAGGGCGGCGTGCATCGCGTCCTCGCCGGGGTTGTCGATGGGCGTCGGCGGCAGGCCCATGCGCTGGTAGGAGTTGTACGGGCTCTTGATCCGGGTGTCGTCCTGGCTGGTGCGCATGGTGGTGCGGTTCAGTGCGTAGTTGATCGTGGAGTCCAGCTGGAGCGGCATGCCGCGCCGCAGCCGGTTGTAGACGACGCGGGCGACCTTGCCCATGTCCTCCTTCGTCTCTGCCTCGGCCTGGACGATGCTGGCGAGAACGACGGTCTGGTAGACGTTCAGCGCGTTGCGCTGCGCCCCGGCCGCGATCGGCGTCCTGTCGAATTTCTGGTTGGCGGTGTCGACCATGGCCCGCAGCACGGACTCGGGCGTCGCCCCCTTCGGCACGTTGTACGTGGCGGGGAAGAGGTAGCCCTCGGGGTTGCCCGCGGCGTCGTGGGGCAGCTTCAGGCCGGCCTTGCGGACCGACTTGCCGGTGCTGCCGGGGTGTAGCTTCAGCGCCTTGTCGATCGCGGCGTACACCTGGCTCGTGCGCCAGCCCTCGGGGATGACGAGCTTGCCGGGCTTCGCCTGCGCGTGGTGGGCATGCGGCGTGAGCAGCGGCACCGCCACGGCGGTGCCGGCCACGACGGTGCCGGCCACGACGAGGGCGAGCCTGCCCCGGCGTGTCAGTTGGATCTTGCTCCGTGGCGGAATGTGCTTTTGCATGCTCGCACGGTAATACGCATACCCGGACAAACCCGGCATATTTTCAGCTTGTCGGCTCCAGTTGAGCGTCCCGGCGCACCAGGGCCGCGTACCGCCCGTCCTGCTCCAGCAGTTCCTCGTGCGTGCCGCGCTCGACGACGCGCCCGGAGTCGAGCACCACGATCTGGTCGGCGCCGCGGACGGTGGACAGGCGGTGGGCGATGGTGATGGTGGTCCGGTCGGCCGAGAGGGCGTCGATGGCCTCCTGGACGGCGGCCTCCGTCCGGGTGTCCAGCGCGCTGGTCGCCTCGTCGAGGATGAGGACCGGCGGGTCGCGCAGGATGGTGCGGGCTATCGCGAGGCGCTGCTTCTCGCCGCCGGAGAAGCGGTGGCCGCGTTCGCCGACGATCGTGTCGTAGCCGTCGGGCAGCGCGGCGATGTGGTCGTGGATCTGCGCCGCCCTGGCCGCCGCGTACAGCTCCTCGTCGGTGGCGTCCGGCCGGGCGAAGCGGAGGTTGTCGGCCACCGACGCGTGGAAGAGGTACGTCTCCTGCGAGACGACGCCGATCGCGCGCGCGAGGGTGTCGAAGTCGAGGTCGCGGACGTCGACGCCGTCCAGGGTGACGCGACCGCCGGTGACGTCGTAGAGCCGGGGCACCAGGTAGCCGAGCGTGGACTTGCCGGCGCCGGTGGGCCCGACGACCGCCAGGCTGCCGCCGGCGGGGACCGTGACGTCGATGCCGTCGAGCACCGGTCCGCCCTTGTCGTCGTAGCGGAACTCGACCCGCTCCAGGCGGACTTCGCCCTTGACCTGGTCGAGGTGGACCGGTTGTTCGGGCTCGGTGATGTCGATCGGCAGGTCCAGATACTCGAAGATGCGCTGGAAGAGGGCGAGCGAGGTCTGGATCTGGACGCCGGTCGCGAGCAGACTCACGGCGGGGCGGAACAGTCCCTGCTGGAGCGAGACGAAGGCGACGATGGTGCCGAGCGAGACCTGCGGTCCGCCGAGGTGCAGGGCCAGGCCGGCCGTCCAGTAGATGACGGCGGGCATCGCGGCCATCACGATCGTGATCACGGCCATGCGCCAGCGGCCGGCCATGTTCGACCTCACCTCGAGGTCGACCAGGCGCTCGGACTCCTCCGCGAAGGAGGCGGTGAGCGAGCCGGACCGGCCCATGGTGCGGCCGAGCAGGATGCCGCTGACCGACAGCGACTCGGTGACGGTGGCGGCCATCGCCGCCATCTGCTTCTGCCGCTGGGTGGTGATCTTCTTGCGTTCGCTGCCGACGCGACGGCTGACCCACACGAACACCGGCAGCAGCACCAGCGAGACGATCGTCAGGCGCCAGTCGAGGGCGACCATCGCGACGATCGTGGCGACCACGCTGGTGACGTTGGAGACGAGGGAGGTGGCGGTGGAGGTGACCGTCGCCTGCATGCCGCCGATGTCGTTGGCGATGCGGGACTGCACCTCGCCGGTGCGGGTGCGGGTGAAGAAGGCGAGCGACATGCGCTGCAGGCGCCCGTAGACGGCGGTGCGCAGGTCGTGCATGACGCGCTGGCCGACGGTGGTCGAGATCAGCGTCTGCAGCACGCCGAAGACGCTGGAGAGGACCGCACTGAGGATCATGCCGAGCGCGAGCAGGCTCAGCAGGCCGGTGCGGCCCCGGGGGATGGCGACGTCGAGGATCTCCCTCAGCAGGAACGGCGTGGCCACCGAGACCAGCGAGGAGGCGCCGACCAGCAGGCCGACGATCGCTAGCCGCCCGCGGTAGGGGCGGAAGAGTTTCAGGATCCGGCGTACCTGCCGGGGCTGGTCCTTGGCGTCGGCAGGCGGGGACCAGGCGGGTTCACGGTCGGGGTGCATGGGCTCCTACGGGGCTGAGCGGGCGCCGGCCGGGGATCGGCCGGCGATGACGGACGGATCGTAGGTCATTGTTACCTATACTCACAATGAACGGCATCCTGATATTGTTCCCGCATGACCACCCCGGATCCCGACGGCCTGCTCGCGGAGCAGTTGCTACGGCTCACCCGCCGGGTGCACCGCATCCAGAAGCGCCATCTGGAACGGCGCGACCTGGGCGTGACCCCCGCCCAGTCCCGGCTGCTGCGCACCCTGGCGCACTACGGCTCACCGCCGCGCATGGCCGACCTCGCCGAGCGCCTGGAGGTGGTGCCGCGCGCGGTGACGACCCTCGTCGACGGCCTGGAGGCGAGCGGCAAGGTGCGCCGGGTACCGGATCCGGCGAACCGACGGGTGACCCGGATCGAGCTGACGGACGAGGGGCGCGCGACCCTGCGCGAGCTGCGGGGCGCGCGCCGCTCCGCGGCCGAGGAGATCCTCGCCCCGCTCACGGAGAAGGAGCGCCAGGTGCTCGGCGTGCTGCTGGACACCCTGATCGACGGGGACACCGCCACTCGCTGCTGAGCACACCCGGCGCTGCGGCTCAGCAGCAGCTGCGGTCCGCCGTCAGCGGAGCGAGCGCCCGGGTGACGGCGGTGGTCACGCGGCCGTGCGAGGTGTCGAGGCGTCCCCGGACGCCGAGTCGGCGCCCGGCCCCGGTGCGCACGCGGTTCTCCGGTCCGGGCCTGTACGTCGAGGACCCGGCGATGCCGGTCGCCGTGCCCTCGGCGAGCGCCCCGGCCACCCCGTCGCGGTGCGCGTCCGGCCGGACCGGCACGTCGTCGGCGCCGCTCCAGCCCGTCCGACTGCCGGGACGCCGACGACCTCGACGCGGTGCGGGCGGCCGTCGTCGAGCAGGCCGGCGAAGGGGGTGAGGCCGTGGGCGAGGGGCCGGACGCCGAGGGCGCGCGGCGCCGGGATCACTACCACAGGACGGGGTTGGGCCAGCCCCTGTCCACACGTTCGGGAACGACGCGGCGATCCCGGCGAGTTGCCCGTCGACCTCGATCTGGACCTCGCGGCAGGGGCCGTGGTCGGCCGTGCAGGAGTACGCCGCCGGGTCGGCCACCGTCAGGTACCAGAACTCCGCGCAGCCATCGCCCGACCCGGTCGCGTGGACCTCGGCGACGATGGGTTCGCTGTCGCGCGGGGTGGCCGCCGTCCTGCCGCCGGGGCCTTCGGCCAGGGTGAGGACGCGGTCCGGGATGCGCTCGGCGGGGCGTCCCGCGTAGCAGGTGAGGGTTCGCGGTCACGGGGTCGTGCCAGTCGGTGCCGAACTCGGCGGGGACGCCGTCGGCCCGCGCGGTCGAGGCCCCTGCGCCGAAGAGGGTGCCCGCCAGGTCGCTCCGGCGGGCATGAGCATGACGGTCCGCCTTCTCATGGCCGGTGTCGTACGGGGAGTTGACCACCGACGGCAATGAGCGGACCGGCCGACGGCCGGCGCGCGCGGGTCGCGACACAGAGCCGCACCGTGAGGATATTTCGTGTTATAAACTGATCATGCTGGCATAGTGCGGTCATGGAGATCATGCCCGCAGGCCACCCGGCGCAGCCCCGGAGCCGGAACTCCGGCAAGAGGCGCCCCCGCCGCGCGGCGCTCGCCCTCGCCGGTACCGTCGCCCTGGCCGGTGCCGCCGTGCTCACCGACGTGGTCCCCCATGGCGGCGACGGCTCGCCCGCTCCCGGTCCGGCCGCCCCCTCCGGGGCGACCGCCACGTCCGGCCCGGCCCCGTCCCCCGGCGCACCCGGCATCGGCGATCCGCTCATGCCGCTCGCCGGCAACGGCGGCTACACGGTCCGCCGTTACACCCTCGACTTCGACTGGCAGGCACCTCGTACGCCCTTCGAGGCGGGCGCCACCATCAGCGCCACCGCGACCCAGGCCCTGTCCCGCTTCGACCTCGACTTCGCGGGCAACACGCTGCACCGGGTGACGGTCGACGGCGCACCGGCCGCCGCCGCGCGCGAGGGCGACGAGCTCGTCGTCACGCCCGCGCACCCGATCCCGCGCGGCGGCAGGTTCACCGTCCATGTCGCCTACACCGCCGACCCCACGCAGCAACGGCACCGCGACGACGCCATCCGGGACTACGGCTGGGTCCCCACGCCCGACGGCACCGTGGTCTGCGCACAGCCCGACGGCGCCAAAATGATCTTCCCTGCGGACGACCACCCCAGTCTGCGGGCGCCCGTCACCTTCCACGTCACCACCCCGGCGGGCATCAGTGCCGTGGCCAACGGCCGTCTCGTCGGCACCGTCCGGCGCCCGGACGGACGCGTCCGGTGGACGTACGACTCCGAACAGCCGATCGCGGCGCAGCTGGTACAGCTGGCGATCGGAAAGTTCCACTTCGTCGACAGCAAGGGGCCGCACGGGCTGCCCGTCCGGGACGTGGTCCCCGACGGACTGGTCGGGGACACCAAGGCGTACCGCTCGCTGACCCCGGAGCACCTCGCCTGGCTGGAGAGCCGGCTCGGCCCGTACCCGTTCCGGCGCTACGGCGTGCTGGTCGGGGACACCGAGCTGCCCGTGGCGCTGGAGACGCAGTCGCTGTCCGTGCTCCCGAAGGACGATCTGCTGGGCGACCGGGTCGACGCCGAACGCAACCTCGTGCACGAACTGACCCACCATTGGACGGGCGACAGCGTCGCCATCCGCCGCTGGTCCGACCTGTGGCTGAGTGAGGGTCACGCCCGGTTCTACGAACGGCTGTACTCCGCCACGCACGGCGGCGTCAGCCTCGAGGAGGCGATGCACGCGGCCTACGAGCAGCACGACCAGTGGCGGCACGACGACGGGGCACCCGCCGAACCCACCGCGTCCACGCTGTTCAAGGTGATGCGCTACGACGGCTCGGCGCTGGTCCTGTACGCCCTGCGGGAGAAGGTCGGCGCCGGCACCTTCGAGCGGATCGAGCGGTCCTGGGTGTCCACCTACCGCGGGCGCGCGGCCGGCACCCGGGACTTCATCGCGCTCGCGTCCCGGGTCGCGGGCGAGGACCTCGAACCCTTCCTGACGGCGTGGCTCCACGGGCCCCACACCCCGCCCATGCCGGGCCATCCCGACTGGCAGGTCGACCCGGTCGAGGAGTGAGCCGGCTCGCCGCGCGTGCGCGCCGTTCCCGGCCCGCGCGCTGACGGACCGTCGGAGCACAGCCGCTGCCGCCGACCGGGTGGCCTCTGCCGGGCTGCTGGGCCACCCCGGTGACCCTTGACGCGACGGGGCACGCGGGGCACGGAAACGTACGAGGGGTGGTTGTCAGGGGCAACTCCTTTGTCCTGGCTGCGATGAGCATGTTTGGAGACCCGTGCCATGAGAAGACCCACCGCCCCACGTGTCCCCAACGGCGTCCGCGTGTGCCGCCGGTCGGCATGCGTGATCGGAACGGCGGCGCTGCTGGCGCCGCTGCTGCTCAGCCCGATGTCCGACGACGACGCGCCGGAGCAGCATCTGCAGAACGCCTTCACGGACGCCGCGCGCGAGTACCACGTGCCGCGCAGCGTGCTCATGGGCGTCTCCTACGTGCAGACGCGCTGGGACGCCCACCCGGGATCCCCCAGCGTCGCGGGCGGCTACGGGCCGATGCACCTGGTGGACACCAGCCGGGTCCCGCCCGCGCCGCCGCCCGCCGCGGCGGGGGCGCCGCACGGCGGCTCCGCGGGCACGCCCGCCGCACTGGATCCCGGCGCTCTCGGGGGCCACGCCGTAAGGCCGGCGGATCTGCAGCGCGCCGCCCGCCTGACCGACGTCCCGGCCGGGCGCCTGCGGACGGACCCCACCGCCAACGTACGCGGCGGCGCCGCTCTCCTGGCCGCCATGCAACGGCAGCTGGGCAAGCCCCTCAGCAACAACCCGATGGACTGGTGGGAGGCGGTGGAACGTTTCCCCGGCACGCCCGACGTCACGTCGGCGGCCGCGTACGCGAAGGACGTCTTCTCCGTGATCCGGAAGGGAGCGCACCGCACCACGGCCGAGGGGCAGGAGGTCTCCCTGCCCGCCAACCCCGCGGTGCACCCCCGCACCGTCCGCCCGCAGAAGCCGCGGCCGAAGGAGGTCGAGTGCCCCGCCGAGCTGTCCTGCGACTGGCTCGCCGCGCCGTACGAGGAGATCGACGAGGACGGCGACTACGGCAACCACGACCTCGCCGACCGGCCGCGGGACCAGAAGATCGAGTACATCGTCATCCACGACACCGAGGCGAAGCTGCCGAGCATGTTCGCGACGGTGCAGGATCCGACGGAGGTGTCCTGGCACTACTCGATCCGCTCCAGCGACGGCCACGTCACCCAGCACGTCAGGACCAAGGACGAGGCCTGGCACTCCGGCAACCAGTTCGTCAACGCCCGCTCGATCGGCGTGGAGCACGAGGGATTCCTCAAACAGCCCGGCACCTGGTACACGGAGGAGATGTACCGGGCATCGGCACGCCTGGTCCGCTATCTGGCCAAGAAGTACGACATTCCGCTCGACCGGCAGCACATCTTCGGTCACGACAACGTGCCCTCGCCGACCGCCGACTCGATCCCCGAGATGCACGACGACCCCGGCCCGTACTGGGACTGGCGGCACTACTTCGACCTGCTCGGCGCGCCGCTGAAGGCCACGGCAGGACCGGACAGCGACATGGTGACCATTCTGCCGGACTACAAGACCCACCAGCCGGTCTTCACCGGGTGCTCGCGCGACGGTGCGCCCTGTCCGAAGCACGGCTCCAGCGCCGTCCGCCTCCACACCCGGCCGAACGAGAACGCTCCGCTCATCCAGGACCCGGGCCGCAAACCGAACGGCGAGGATTCCACCAAGGACGTCAACGACCTGGGGTCCCGCGTCTCCGCCGGCCAGACCTTCGCCGTGGCCGGGCGCAGCGGCGACTGGACGGCCATCTGGTTCCAGGGCCAGGAGGCGTGGTTCAAGAACCCGAAGAAGCAGCCGACGGCCGTCGGCTCCGCCGGCCGCATGGTGACGCCGAGGGAAGGCCTGAGTGAGATCCCGGTGTTCGGCCGCGCCCTTCCGGAGGAGGAGGCCTACCCGGAGGGAGTGGAGGAGGAGCCCGAGTCGCCGCTGCCGTACCACCTCATGGCGGGGCAGCGGTACGTGACACAGGCCAGCATCGACAGTTCCTACGTCCCCAGATCCACCTTCCTCGACACGCCCGCCGCAGTCGTGAAGGGCGACGAGCAGTACTACGAGATCCAGTTCGGCCACCGGCTCGCCTACGTCCGGTCGAGTGACGTGGACGTACTGAACGCGACCGCGGCGGCCGGGCCGCCGGCTGCCGAGGACGGCGGCTCGCCGGGACGCTGACACCGCGCCGTTACGCCGCCCTTGCTCTCGCCCAGGGGCGGGGGGCGTCGTGTGGCCACATGCCGGGGTCACCCGACGGGTCACCGGCATGGCGGCCGCCGAGCGAAGCGGCCCATGACCGGAAGCCGGTGGCGGAGAGCGAAGAGGCTCGTGGCCGGAAGCCGGTGGCGCAAGCGAGCGTGCCGGAAAACCGTTTGAAATTCACCACTCTGCGAGGCCAACCTTTCACGGCTTGTTGCCGGCGGCTGCCGCTCGTCGCCGCCTGACTCCCCTGACACGAGCCGCTGGGACGCCATGCAGATTCAAGACCTTCCGTACTCCGACCCGGGTGTGCCCGACGCCCGCTCGGGTCCCCGATTCCTGTGGTGGCTCTGGCGCAACCAGCTGGGCGGCCAGCTGAAGGCACTGGCCTGGGGCCTGCTGCACTTCGTCTCCGTCTCCGCTCTACCCTTCTGCGTGGGCCTCGCCGTCCAGGCGGTCGTCGACCGCTCCGGCACCCGGCTCGCCCTGACGGGCGCTCTGATGCTGCTGTGCGGGACGGGCATCGCGGTCGGCGACACCTTCCTGCACCGGGCCGCCGTCACCAACTGGATCACCGCGGCCGCCCGGGTCCAGCAACTGCTGGCGCGCCAGGCGGCCCGGCTGGGCTCGGCGCTGACCCGGCGGGTCGCGGCCGGCGAGGTGGTGGCGGTCTCCACCGGCGACGTGGAGAAGATCGGCTGGTTCGTCGAGGCCGTCTCCCGGTTCACCGCCGCCGCGCTGACGGTCGTCGTGGTCTGTGTCGGCCTCCTCGTCTACCAGCCCGCGCTCGGCGTGGTCGTCGCCGTCGGACTGCCCTTCGTGGCCCTCGCGGTGCTGCCGCTGCTGCCGCGCGCCACGCGCCGCGCCGACGTGCAGCGCGAGAAGGCCGGCCGGGCCACCGAGCTGGCCTCGGACACCGTCGCCGGGCTGCGCGTACTGCGCGGCATCGGCGGCGAGGAACTGTTCCTGGACCGCTACCGCCGGGCCTCGCAGGAGGTGCGCCACGCGGCGGTGCGCAGCGCCCGGATGTGGTCGCTGATCTCCGCCATCCAGGTGCTGCTGCCCGGGCTGCTGCTGATCGCCGTCGTGTGGCACGGCATCCATCTGGCCCGCCAGGGCCGGATCACCATCGGGGAACTGGTCACCGTCTACAGCGCGGTCATGGTCCTGAATTATCCCTTGCGGCACTTCGAAGAGATCGCGATGTCCTACTCCTTCTCCCGGCCCTCGGCCAAACGGGCCGCGCGGGTGCTGTCGCTGCGTCGCGCCACGGCGACCGACGGCACCCTCGACGCCGAGGTGCCGGGCGGGGACCTGTTCGACCCCGCCACCGGTCTGCTCGCTCCGGCCGGCCTGCTCACCGCCGTGGTGTGCGGCGACCCCGACGCGGCCGGGCGGCTCGCGGAGCGGCTCGGCGGCCACCCCGCGGAACCGGGCCGCTCGGCGCTGCTCGGCGGGGTGCCGCTGGACGAGCTGCCGCTGGACAGCGCCCGCACGGCCGTCCTCGTCCAGGACAAGGACCCGGTGCTGCTGTCCGGCACCCTGCGCGAGCTGCTCGACGTGCCCGCGTCCGGTGCCGTCGGGGCCGCCGACGCGCTTGCGGCCGCACAGTGCGAGGACGTCCTGGACGCGCTGGTGCAGGGCTCCCTGGACGCCGCCGACCCGATGGACGCCCGCATCACCGAGCGCGGACGCTCGCTGTCCGGCGGCCAGCGGCAGCGGCTCGCGCTGGCCCGGTCCCTGATCACCGACCCCGAGGTGCTGGTGCTGGACGAGCCGACCTCCGCGGTCGACTCGCACACCGAGGCGCGGATCGCGGACGGACTGTGCCGGCTGCGCTCGGGTCGCACGACGGTGGTGTTCACCTCCTCGCCGCTCCTGCTGGACCGCGCGGACCGGGTCGTCCTGGTCCACGAGGACGAGGTCGTGGCGGCGGGCGTGCACCGGGAGCTGATCGAGGGCGAACCCCGGTACCGGGCCGTGGTGACGCGGGAGACCGACGACGAACTGGCCGCGGCCGACGAGGGCGCCCTGCTGGACGCCCTGAATGAGCTGGAAGAGATCGAGGAGAGCGCATGATCGGCGTTGCGCCACCGGCGTACGACCCGGCGGCCCCGACGACCGCCACCACTCTGCCCGTCGGCGCGGCCGCGACCGTGCGGGCCTACGTCACCGAGCTGTTCCGCCGGCACCGGCGGGCCTTCCTGCTGCTGATCGCCGTGAACACGGTGGCCGTGGTCGCCTCCATGGTCGGCCCGTACCTGCTCGGCGGCCTGGTCCAGCGGGTGTCCGACGGAGCACGGGAGCTGCATCTGGGCCCAACCGCCGCTCTGTTCGTGCTCGCGCTCGCCGTGCAGGCCGTGTTCGTCCGGCAGGTACGGCTGCGCGGCGCCATGCTCGGCGAGCGGATGCTGGCCGACCTGCGCGAGGACTTCCTCGTTCGGTCGGTCGGGCTGCCGCCGGGCGTGCTGGAGCGGGCCGGCACGGGCGATCTGCTCTCCCGCATCACCACCGACATCGACCGCCTGGCCAACGCCATGCGGGAAGCCGTACCGCAACTGGCGATCGGTGTCGTGTGGGCCCTGCTGCTGCTCGGCGGGCTCGTCGTCACGGCCCCGCCGCTCGCGGCGGCCGTCCTGCTCGCCGTGCCGGTCCTCGTGGCGGGGTGCCGCTGGTACTTCAAGCGGGCGCCCTCCGGCTACCGCTCCGAGGCCGCGGGGTACGCGGCCGTCGCCGCCGCGCTCGCCGAGACCGTGGACGCCGGCCACACCGTCGAGGCGCACCGCCTGGGCGCCCGCCGCGTCGCCCTGTCGGAGCGGCGCATCGCGGAGTGGACGGCCTGGGAGCGCTACACCCTGTGGCTGCGGTCCGTGCTCTTCCCCGTCATCAACGCCGTCCACGTCATCGTCCTCGGCTCGGTCCTGATGGTCGGTGGGGTCTTCGTCCTGCGCGGCTGGATCGGGGTGGGCCAGCTGACCACCGGAGCCCTCGTCGCACAGATGCTGGTCGACCCGGTGAACCTGATCCTGCGCTGGTACGACGAGGTGCAGGTGGCCCAGGTGTCGCTCGCCCGCCTCGTCGGCGTGCGGGACATCGAACCGGACGCCGGGAACACCGCGCTGGCCCCCGACGGCCGGGACGTGCACGCGGACCGGGTTCACTTCGGCTACCGCGAGGGCGTCGACGTCCTGCGCCAGGTGTCCCTCGAGGTCGCGCCGGGTACCCGCCTCGCCCTGGTCGGGCCCTCGGGCGCGGGCAAGTCCACGCTGGGCAGGCTGCTCGCCGGCATCTACGCCCCTCGGTCGGGCCGGATCACCCTGGGCGGGGCCGAGCTGTCCCGGATGCCCGCCGAACGCGTCCGCTCGCACGTCGCCCTGGTCAACCAGGAGCACCACGTCTTCGTCGGCTCCCTGCGGGACAACCTCCTGCTGGCCCGCACCGGTGCCACGGACGCCGAACTGTGGGCGGCCCTCGGCGCCGTCGACGCGGACGACTGGGCGCGGGCCCTGGACGACGGCCTGGACACCGAGGTCGGATCCGGAGGGCTGGCGCTGACCCCGGCGCAGGCGCAGCAGATCGCCCTGGCCCGGCTGGTGCTCGCCGACCCGCACACGCTGGTCCTGGACGAGGCGACCTCGCTCCTCGACCCGCGCGCCGCCCGCCACCTCGAACGCTCCCTGGCCCGCGTCCTCGACGGCCGCACGGTCGTCGCCATCGCCCACCGCCTGCACACCGCGCACGACGCCGATGTGATCGCCGTCGTCGAGAACGGCCGCATCACCGAGCTGGGCAGCCACGACGACCTGGTCACGGCCGACGGGGCCTACGCGGCCCTCTGGAGGTCCTGGCACGGCTGAGGCACCACGGCAAGCACGACCGACTGCCGGGGCGGCGAAGGCGGGCCCGGTGAGGCCGGTGGCGGCGAACCGGCTGCCGGGAGCGGTGCTCACGGCCGGCGGACGGGCGCTGGTGCCGGCTGCGGGGCCGGCACCGGCGGCAGTCACCGGCACTCGCCCCCCTGCCGGCGGGCCTGTGGTGAGCACTGCCCCGGACCGGCGCATCCCCCAGTGCCGTCTGCGAGAGCCACGCCGAGCGGGGTCCGCGCCGGCCGGCCCGCCTCGTGACCGTGCCGGGTGGGTGCCGTCTCCCACCGGTGCCGGCCTGGCAGCCGCCGGGCGCCCGGGGCCCGTACCGGCAAAGGGACAGGGCGCCCGGCCGATACGGTCGCGCAGTGAGAACCTGCCCTCCGGTCCGGGGGCCCAGGCCGGGGCACGTGCCGTTGCGCGGTGGCAAGCGGGGGTGGAAGGCTGGAAAGCGGCACGGACTCGGGGCCGGCCCGGGAACCGCTCGGTCAGCGTCGTGTGATCCCCGCGCCGCGCCTGCCGACGGGCCGCCGCCCGTTTCGGGCGGTACACGGCCGTCCTCACCACCTGGAGGTTCTCGTGGACAGCCCCGACAGCTGGGGGGACGACGTCTACCAGCCCGATGCTTCGGAGATCCGGGAGGACTCGGGAGTGCTCGACGTCGAGGACACACTGGACTTCGACGGCGTCGACGACCCCCTCGACCGCGGCTGGTCCCCTCCCGAGCGGCCGTGGGCAGTGGATCACATCGGCGTGACAGCGGCCGAGCGTCAGGCGGGCGAAACGCTCGACCAGCGGCTCGCCGAGGAACTTCCCGACCGGGACGCCCCCTACGACGACGGCATCGGTGACCACGACACCGACGGGGAACTCCTCGACAACGAGGTCGGCCATCTCCGCTCCGGCCGGCTGGTGGCCCCCGACGAGGGGGCGCACGAGGACGAGGAGGCCGCGCTCGTCGCCACCGACGTCGGAATCGACGGTGCCGCCGCCTCCGCGGAGGAGGCCGCCATGCACATCGTCGACGAGGACACCTTCCCCGGCTGACCCGCGGGCTCCGGCCGACCCGCCCGCGCCCTGGCCGTCCGCCTCGCACGAGGAGCCGCCATGCAGCAGGACAAGCACCCCGACTACCACCCCGTGGTCTTCCGCGACCGTGCCGCCGGTTACGCGTTCCTGACCCGGTCCACCGCGCACAGTGAGCAGACCATCGACTGGGACGACGGCCGGACCTACCCGGTGATCGACGTGGAGATCTCCTCGGAGAGCCACCCCTTCTACACGGGCAAGGCCCGCACGGTCGACACCGAGGGCCGCATCGCCCGCTTCGAGCGCCGCTACGGCGGGACGGACGCGGGCGACGCCGGCTGATTCGCGGGAGTGCCTCAGATCACGTTGAGGGCTGCCGCGCAGCCCACTCCCCCGAGCAGCATGAACACGGGCATCAGCACCTTGAGCTCCACCCAGCTGCCCGCACGGAACCGCATCGCCTTCGGCGGCCCCACCGGGTACCAGCGCCTGCGGCCCAGCGGGATCGGCCACAGGATCGGGCAGCCGGACACGGTCAGCGCGTCCCCGATGTCGTGCACCAGCGCGCCCAGCACGATCGGCAGCCCCAGCCACAGGTACTGCTGCCCGGGGGCGGTGAACAGCCAGTCGGAGCCGTGGCCCGGCCTGTCGAGCACGCCCGCCAGGATCCACGCGCTGGTCGCCGCCAGCAGCCAGACCAGGACGTCGCTGCTGGAACCCCGGGCCGCTCGCCACAGCAGCCCCTCGATCGCCAGCACCATGTGCACGAACAGGATCGCCAGCACCGCCCACCGGCCCCCCACGACCGCCGCCGCCGAACAGCCGGCGCCGATCAGGACCGCCCACAGCCAGGTGTGCGTCAGCGTGCGGTGGCCGCCGGAACGGCGCGGGTCGCCCTTCTTCCTGGTCGCCTTGTAGACGGCGTACGACAGCTTGTCCACGATCTCGCAGATCCAGCGGGAGATCGGCCCGAAGGCCCGCGAGATGGTCGCCGCCTTGTGGTCGAGGTCCGGGGCGAGCGCGGCGCCCGCGCAGATCAGGGCGCCGCAGAGGAGCACCGGCCAGGGCATCGGGTGACCGGCCGCGGCGGCGGCCGCTCCTACGCCGAGCCAGGCCGCGGCCCCCGACAGTGAGTGTGCTGGTCCCATCATGGCCGCTTCCCGCCCCATTCCTCGTGTGCCGCTGTCCAGTTGAACCGGTGCACTGACGCGCCGTCGGCGCCACAGCGTAGCTGCCATGATCTTCGTATCCGCAGCCGATTCCCCTCTCGGGGACAAGGCCAGGCAAGATGGGGGCGTGACCCTCATCGATCAGCTGCCGCCGACCGCCGACCCCGACGCCCTGTACGAAGCCTTCGAGTCGTGGGCGCAGGAGCGCGGTCTCACCCTCTACCCCCACCAGGAGGAGGCGCTGATCGAGGTGGTGTCGGGGGCGAACGTGATCGTCTCGACGCCCACCGGCTCCGGCAAGAGCATGATCGCCGCCGGTGCCCACTTCGCCGCGCTGGCCCGGGACGAGGTGACCTTCTACACGGCTCCGATCAAGGCGCTGGTGTCGGAGAAGTTCTTCGAGCTGTGCAAGCTGTTCGGCACCGAGAACGTGGGCATGCTGACCGGCGACGCCTCCGTGAACGCCGACGCGCCGGTGATCTGCTGCACCGCCGAGGTGCTGGCGTCGATCGCGCTGCGCGACGGCAAGCACGCGGACATCGGCCAGGTCGTGATGGACGAGTTCCACTTCTACGCCGAGGGGGACCGCGGCTGGGCCTGGCAGATCCCGCTGCTGGAGCTGCCGCAGGCGCAGTTCATCCTGATGTCGGCAACCCTGGGCGATGTCTCCTTCTTCGAGAAGGACCTGACCCGCCGCACCGGCCGCCCCACTTCGGTGGTCCGCTCGGCGACCCGCCCGGTGCCCCTCTCCTACGAGTACCGGCTGACCCCGCTCACCGAGACGCTCACCGACCTGCTGGAGAGCAGGCAGGCCCCGGTCTACATCGTCCACTTCACGCAGGCCCAGGCCGTGGAGCGCGCGCAGGCGCTGATGAGCATCAACATGTGCACCCGGGAGGAGAAGGACCGGATCGCCGAGCTGATCGGCAACTTCCGCTTCACCACGAAGTTCGGCCGCAACCTCTCCCGTTACGTCCGGCACGGCATCGGCGTGCACCACGCCGGCATGCTTCCCAAGTACCGGCGCCTGGTGGAGAAGCTGGCCCAGGCCGGTCTGCTGAAGGTCATCTGCGGCACGGACACGCTGGGCGTGGGCGTCAACGTGCCCATCCGCACGGTGCTCTTCACGGCGCTGACCAAGTACGACGGCAGCCGTGTGCGCACGCTGCGGGCACGGGAGTTCCACCAGATCGCCGGCCGGGCCGGCCGGGCCGGCTTCGACACCGCGGGGCTCGTCGTGGCGCAGGCGCCGGAGCATGTGATCGAGAACGAGAAGGCGCTGGCGAAGGCGGGCGACGACCCGAAGAAGCGGCGCAAGGTGGTGCGCAAGAAGGCGCCGGAGGGCTTCGTCGGCTGGACGGAGAACACCTTCCAGAAGCTGATCGAGTCGGAGCCGGAGCCGCTGACGTCCCGGTTCCGGGTGACGCACACGATGCTGCTGTCGGTGATCGCCCGCCCGGGCAATGCCTTCGAGGCGATGCGCCATCTCCTGGAGGACAACCACGAGCCGCGCAGGCAGCAGCTGCGGCACATCCGCCGGGCGATCGCGATCTACCGTTCGCTGCTCGACGGCGGGATCGTGGAGAAGCTCGACCGGCCCGACGCCGAGGGCCGCATCGTCCGGCTCACGGTCGATCTGCAGCAGGACTTCGCGCTGAACCAGCCGCTGTCCACGTTCGCCCTCGCCGCGTTCGAACTTCTCGACCCCGACTCGCCGTCCTACGCACTCGACATGGTCTCCGTCGTCGAGTCCACCCTGGACGACCCGCGCCAGATCCTCGTCGCCCAGCAGAACAAGGCGCGCGGAGAAGCCGTGGCCGCGATGAAGGCGGACGGCGTCGAGTACGAGGAGCGCATGGAGCGCCTCCAGGACGTCACGTACCCGAAGCCGCTGGAGGAACTGCTCTTCCACGCGTACAACACCTACCGCAAGAGCCACCCCTGGGTCGGCGACCACCCGCTGTCGCCGAAGTCGGTCGTCCGGGACATGTACGAACGGGCGCTGTCCTTCACCGAGTTGGTCTCCTTCTACGAACTGGCCCGCACCGAGGGCATCGTGCTCCGCTACCTCGCGGGCGCCTACAAGACCCTGGACCACACCATCCCGGACGACCTGAAGTCCGAGGACCTGCAGGACCTGATCGAGTGGCTCGGCGAGATGGTGCGCCAGGTGGACTCCAGCCTGCTGGACGAGTGGGAACAGCTGGCGAACCCCGAGGAGATGACCGCCGAGGAGGCCCAGGAGAAGGCCGACGAGGTCAAGCCGGTCACCACCAATGCTCGCGCCTTCCGGGTCCTGGTCCGCAACGCGCTGTTCCGGCGCGTGGAGCTGGCCGCGCTCGACCAGGTCGAGGAACTGGGCGAGATGGACGCCGAGTCGGGCTGGGACGCGCAGGCGTGGGGCGAGGCGATGGACAAGTACTGGGACGAGTACGACGACCTCGGCACCGGTCCCGACGCCCGTGGCCCCAAGCTGCTGGTCATCAACGAGGAACCGGAGAACGGCCTGTGGCGGGTGCGGCAGATCTTCGACGACCCGAACGGCGACCACGACTGGGGCATCAGCGCGGAGATCGACCTCGCGGCCTCGGACGCCGAGGGCCGGGCGGTCGTCCGCGTCACCGATGTCGGCCAGCTGTGAGCCAAGGAGACGCCCACCGATGACCAACCCGGCCGACAGACTGGTCGACCTGCTCGACCTCGAGCAGGTCGAGGTCAACATCTTCCGCGGCCGAAGCCCGCAGGAGTCCTTGCAGCGGGTGTTCGGCGGCCAGGTGGCCGGCCAGGCGCTGGTCGCCGCCGGGCGCACTACGGACGGCGACCGCCCGGTGCACTCGCTCCACGCGTACTTCCTGCGCCCGGGCCGTCCGGGCGTGCCGATCGTGTACCAGGTGGAACGGGTCCGCGACGGCCGCTCGTTCACGACACGCCGGGTCACCGCCGTGCAGCAGGGCCGCACGATCTTCAATCTGACCGCCTCCTTTCACAAGCCTGAGGAAGGACCGTTCGAGCACCAGCTGCCACCGGCCCGGGACGTGCCGCACCCGGAGGCGCTGCCCACGGTGACCGAGGAGGTCCGCAAGCATCTGGGCGCGCTTCCTGAGCAGTTGGAGCGGATGGCGCGCCGCCAGCCCTTCGACATCCGGTACGTCGACCGGCTGCGCTGGCACCCGGAGGAGATCCGGGGCGCCGAACCGCGCAGCGCCGTGTGGATGCGCGCGGTCGGACCGCTCGGGGACGATCCACTGGTCCACACGTGCGCGCTGACCTACGCCAGCGACATGACCCTCCTGGACGCGGTGCGCATCCCCGTCGAGCCCCTCTGGGGGCCGAGAAGCTTCGACATGGCCTCGCTGGACCACGCGATGTGGTTCCACCGGCCGTTCCGCGCCGACGAGTGGTTCCTCTACGACCAGGAGTCGCCGATCATCACCGGTGGACGCGGCCTGGCCCGCGGACGCATCTACGACCTGCGGGGTCGCCTGCTCGTCTCGGTCGTCCAGGAGGGCCTGTTCAGGTCCCTGTAGCGGGCCGCCGGTGAAGCGCGCGGCGGCGGTCGTTCAGACCGGCGCGGGGCCGGGGTTTCTCCGCCGGAGCCAGGCACGCAGTCCGCGAGCCGGGGGCAGCGGCGCCGGTCCGGACCCGTGGTCCCGGCGGGAGGGGAGCGGGACCGGCCGGGCCGCGGGAGCGCGGTGCATCTCGGGCGCTCGTCGCCCGGGCGCCCCGCCCAGCTCGGCGGCCCTTTGTGTCGGCTCCGTGGGCCGCGTGACGGTTGGCGCCATCGGCGGGATCGGGCACGCCGCCGCTCGCATCGTCGGCGCGGCACGGCGGAGGGCCGGGCTCGGCGCGGGCAGGAGGGTGCGGGCCTCCCCGACCGCGCGGGCCAGCTCGCTGCGCAGCCACTCGATCTCGTCCGTGTCCTGGGCGGTCGCGATCTGCTCACCGAGTCGGGCGGAGGCCGATCCGGGAAGGCTCCGGCCGGGGAGCGCCGGCCGCAGCCGGTTCACCCAGGCGCGCTCGTACGGGTCCTTGACGACGTCGGCGACCTCAACGGGCTCGAGAAAGGCGGCCAGGGCTCCGGCGCGGGCCCACGGGTCCTCGGCCTGCCGGAGCAGGAACCCGAGGTGGCGCCCGCGCCAGTTCCGGGCGCGCAGATCCACTCCCGCCGCCAGCTGGCTGCGCAGGGTCTCCGGCGTGCGGCCCTTCAGCAGGTGCGCGTTCTCGGCGCAGGTCGTGAAGTGCCGCAGTTCTTCCGCGAGGTAGAGCCAGACGACCGCCCGGTAGCGGTTGAGGTAGAAATGCACCGGCACGAGCAGGCCCAGACGCGCGAGCCGGGTGAACCGGCCGGCCGGGATCTCCATGAGCGCCGCGCCCTCCGCGGTGCCCACGGTCCGCACCTGCTCGCGGAGCGCTGCGGGGAAGCCGTCGAGTGCGCGCAGCCGGTCGATCTCCCCGCGCTCCACCCGTCGGCCTCCTCCCCCGCCCTCGTCGGGCACGGTCCGTACGCGGCCGAGGTGGACGGCGAGGTCGAACTCGCTTCGCTGCAGCCCCAGTTCGCGAGCCGCGCGGCTCGGGCTGCAGGTGATGGGGCGGGCTGTGCCGAAGGTGTTTGCCGACATGGTCGTACTCCCCCGTGGAGTCGGTGGCTCACGCCCTGCGCGATCGCCGTGCACACACCGTAGCCAAGTCCGCCCCGTTCGTGGCGACCCTGTGGATAACTCCGCGAGGCCGGGAAGAACCGCAGCTCACAGCTCTGTGGGCGGAGTCCGCTCGGGTTGCCTGGCGTCGACGCCGAGGTGTTCGCCGACCCGGTTGACGAGCAGGGTCATCTCGTAGGCGATCTGACCGATGTCGGCCTCCGCCCCGCTGAGCACGCACAGGCAACTGCCGGTGCCCGCCGCGGTCACGAACAGCACGGCATCGTCGTACTCGATCATCGTCTGGCGCACCCGCCCCGCGCCGAAGTGGCGTCCCGAGCCCTTAGCCAGGCTGTGCAGTCCGGACGCCACCGCGGCCAGGTGCTCGGCGTCCTCGCGGCGTAGGCCCGTGCTCGCTCCGGTGACCAGCCCGTCGTTCGACAGCACCAGCGCGTGCCGCACGTGCTCCACGCGGCCGGTCAGATCGTCCAGGAGCCAGCTCAGTCCCTGGTTCTGCGCCATTTTCCGCCTCTCCCCGTGTGATGTCTCCCCCTGGCCGGAGGAACTCCCCGCCAGCCTTCCCCACGTGTCTCGTCCGGGCAAGCAGGATGGGCGCATGGCAGAGAAGATGACCGACGAGGAGTGGCGGGGGTTCGTCTCACAGGGCACCCGCACCGGCAAACTGTCCACCGTTCGTGCCGATGGGAGCCCCCATGTGGCTCCGGTCTGGTTCCTGCTGGAGGGGGACGAACTGATCTTCAACACCGGCCGGGACACGGTGAAAGGGCGCAATCTCGCCCGTGACGGCGGGTCGCCCTCTGCGTGGACGACGACCGGCCGCCGTTCCACTTCGTGGTGCTGAACGGCCGCGCCCGGCTGTCGGAGGACCTGGACGAGGTGCGCGGTTGGGCCACCCGGATCGCCGCCCGGTACATGGGCGAGGGCCGCGCCGAGGAGTACGGCGCCCGTAACGGTGTCCCGGGTGAACTGCTCGTGCGCGTGACGATCGACAAGGTGGTCGCCGTCCGCGACCTGGCGGCCTGAGCGACGGGCTCAGCCGACCGAGTCCAGGAGCCGGGCGGTGTGCATCCGCCCGGCGTACTCGACGAGCCGGATCAGCACCTCCTTGCCCGAGTTCCGGTCGCGCGCGTCGCACAGCACCACGGGTGTGCCGGAGTCGAGGTCGAGGGCCCGGGAGACGTCGTGGGCGCCGTAGGTGCGGGCCCCCGTGAAGCAGTTGACGGCCACCACGAACGGAATGCGGCGGTGCTCGAAGTAGTCGACGGCGGGAAAGCAGTCCTCCAGGCGCCGGGTGTCCGCCAGGACGACGGCGCCGAGGGCCCCCTGGGAGAGTTCGTCCCACAGGAACCAGAAGCGGTCCTGTCCAGGCGTGCCGAAGAGGTAGAGGGACAGCCCGGACCGGATCGTGATGCGCCCGAAGTCCATGGCGACGGTCGTGGTGACCTTCTGGTCCACGCCGTCGGTGTCGTCGACCAGCTGACCGGCCTCACTGAGCAGTTCCTCGGTGCGCAGCGGCCGGATCTCGCTGACGGCCCCGACCAGGGTCGTCTTGCCGACGCCGAATCCGCCGGCGACCAGTATCTTCAGCGCCAGGGCGGAGGTGTCGTCGGCGGCTTCGGAGTGCTCGGAGACCATGATCACTTCTCTCGGGAGGGCCGGCTGCGGTCGACGTCCAGGGGCTCCGGTGGTGGAGTCAGCATCATGACAACCGGGGCCGCCGTGCGGGTGGTTGGATCGAAACGAACCTGATGTGACCGGCTCGCGCCCGGTCGGTGACGCAACGGGTACGGATAGGGACGTGCGGGGACGGGCGGCGGGCTCTGACCGTTCATCCGTGGCACTCGTGCTTCCTGTTCACTACAGCGCTCGCAATCCCGCGATGACCTCGCGCAGAATTCGTTCGTCGGGCAGATGGGCCGGTGGCACGGGGCGGCTGATGGTCACACAGCCGAGTTCCAGGAGGTCCCCGAGGAGCACCCTGACCACGCCCACGGGCAGGTCCGCGTCCGCCGCGAGTTCGGCGACCGACTGCGTCTCCGTGCGGCACAGCTCGATCAGGGTGCGGTGTTCGGGTCCGAGCGCGATGTCGTCGTCGACCGCCGGCGCTGCGGGATCGAGGCTGACCAGCGCGATCAGGTCGAAGTGCACGCCGGTGGGGCCCGGCTGGGTACGTCCGCCCGTCATGGCGTACGGGCGGACCAGGGGCCCCGCCTCGCCGTCGTACCACTGGCTGCCCGGCTCCCGCGGGCCGCCCGTCGGGTTCTGGATCATCGCGCCGCCTTCCGGCTCACCTGGCGGCGGGCGGCTGCGCCGCGACGCGCGGCGCGGTGTAGAGGTGCTCCCCGACCCGCTTGACCAGTCGCGCCATCTCGTAGGCGACAAGCCCGATGTCGGCGGTGACGGCGGTGAGCACCGCGAGGCAGGAACCGTCGCCGGCGGCCGCCACGAACAGGAACGCGTCGTCCATCTCGACCATGGTCTGACGCACGCCGCCGGCTCCGAAGTGCCGTCCCGCCCCCTTGGCGAGACTGTTGAAACCTGAGGCGACGGCGGCGAGATGCTCGGCGTCCTCCCGGGCGAGATCGCTGGAGGCGCCGACGGCCAGGCCGTCGTTGGAGAGCACGACGGCATGCCGTACCTCGCGCACGCGCATCACCAGATCGTCGAGCAGCCAGTCCAGTTCGCCGGACCGCCGGCCGGCCCTCGGGTTCGGGTCCTGGATCATGCCGGGTCTCCTTCATCGCGGTTGCGGCCCGTTTCGGGCTCCGGGGCGACCCCCCGGCCGGGTTGCCTGCCACCGCCGCGGGCCCAACCGTCGCGGTAGGCCGCCATGCGGTCCCGTACGAGTTCGGGGGTGCGCGGGTCGTCGTGCTGCTGCGCGCGCCCGGGCGAGGGCTCCTCGGGTCGCTGATGGCGCAGTTGAGGGGCGAGGCTGGCCTGGCGCACCCGGCGCGGGAGGTCGTCGGAGGGGGGTTCGGAGTCGTTCGGCGGTCGGTGCAGCCTCAGTGCGGTGACTCCGGGAGGCGGGGGTTCGTTCGCGGTGTCACGGGGGGCCGGCCGGTCCGGCGCGCCGTGCGGGTCGGTCACGGTGCCGTGCGGGCCCGCGGCGGTGGCCGCCAGGGCGGGCCGCTCCGACCGTGCGGCGACGGCCTCCTGGGGCGGGGTCGGGCCGGGCATGCGCGCGAACGCGGACTCCTGCTCGGGGTCCGACTGCTCGTGGCGACTGCGGGAACGTTCCGCCGAGCCGCTGTGCAGCAGCGCGGTCGGCACCAGGACGACCGCGGTGGTGCCCCCGTAGGGGGAGGTCCGCAGATGCACCTTGATGCCGTGCCGTGAGGCGAGCCTGCTGACCACGAAGAGTCCGAGCCGGTCGCTGTCGAACAGGTCAAGGGCCTCGGACTGTTCGATGCGCCGGTTGGCCTCCGCGAGCGTCTCGTCGCCCATGCCGAGTCCCCGGTCCTCGATCTCCAGGGCGTAGCCGTTGCCGACCGGTTCGCCGGTGACGCGCACGCGCGTGTGGGGCGGAGAGAACTGGGCCGCGTTCTCCACGAGTTCGGCCAGCAGGTGGGTGAGGTCGGCGACCGCCGCCCCGATGACGTGCGCCTCGGGGAGCTGTCGTACCTCCACGCGCGCGTAGTCCTCGACTTCCGAGACGGCGGCCCTGACGACGTTCGTCAGGGAGACCGGCATGCGCCAGGCCCGGCCGGGCGCGGCCCCGGAGAGGATGATCAGGCTCTCGGCGTGGCGCCGCATCCGGGTGGTGAGGTGGTCCAGGCGGAAGAGGTCGCTCAGTTCGTTGGGGTCGTCGGAGCGCCGCTCCATGCTGTCCAGGAGGCTGAGCTGGCGGTGCACCAGCACCTGGCTGCGGCGGGCCAGGTTGACGAAGACCCCCGAGATGCCGCTGGCGAGTTCTGCGCGTTCCACCGCGGCACGCAGGGCGGCTCGGTGCACGGTGGTGAGGGCTTCCGCGACCTGGCCGGCCTCGTCCTCGGCGGGCGGGCCGGCGGGCGCCTCGGCCTGGATGTCGATCTCCTCGCCCGCGCGCAGTCTGCGCATGGCCTGCGGAAGCTTGCGGCGGGCGATCTCCAGGGCGTCGTTGCGCAGGCTCACGAGTTCGATCACGAGGGCCCGTCCGATCCGGACGGAGATGACCAGCGAGGCGACCACGGCGGCGAGGCCGAACAGCACCGCGGCACCCGCCGGGCTGAGCAGTCCGCGGGCGAACGGGTCGGCGCGGCCCGCCACGGCACGGCCCATGTCCGCCGCGATGCCCCGCATTCCGTCCCGCACGCGCGCGTGGGCCGCGTTCCAGGCGGCCTGGGGCGCTGCGTCGGCCGGCTTGGTGCCCGGCGCGGCGGCGAGGACCTTGTCCTCGGTCGCGCCGAGGGCCGTGTAGGCACCGCTCTCGGCGAGGTGGCTCCAGGCGGTGCGCTCGGCGGCCGGCAGGTCGGCGACGGCCGTGTCGGTGAGTGCGCGCCGTGCGGCCACGGCGGCGCTGAACAACCGCAGCCGCGCTCCCTGCAGCGACCCCGCCGTCCGCGCGCCGCTCAGGACGGCGTCCTCCTGGGCCAGCGCCTCGGCGGCTCGGGAGAATTCGAGCAGCACGCGCGCGTCCGAGCCGATGTCGGCCTGTTGGATGCCGGTGAGGGCGCCGTCCACGGCGAAGCCCGCCCCGATGGTCTTCGTGTACTGCGTGTACGCCTGGGCCCAGCCGGTTCTGCGGTCGAGCACGGCCGTCCGCAGGGCGCGCAGGTGCTCGGCGCCGGTGACGAAGGCGCCGAGGCGTCCGGAGACGCCCGCGGGCAGTTCCTGGCTGTCGGCGACCGTGCTGTCGCCGAGCCGCAGCCTGGCCACGGCCCGGTCGGTGCGGGCCGCCAGGCCCTGCAGCTCGGTGCCGTCCGCCGCGCCGGGGGCGCCGGCGTAGCGCACGGCCGCGGTGCGCTCCGCCTGGAGCGCGGCGACGGCCTCGGCGACCGGAGTCCGCAGTTCGGCGTCGACCCGCTGGGACTGGCGCAGCCCGGCGACGTCCTGTGCGGTGCTGACGGTGGCGTACGCCCACAGGGCGAGCAGGGAGACGACGGGGACCATCAGGAGGCTGACGACCTTGGCGCGTACGGTCCGGGGCCGCAGTTGCCGCCGCTTCACGCGCGCGCGTGCCTTGTCCGGCCCGATACCTCGTGGCAGCTCGGTGCCCTCGTCGGCCGGCGGCCCCGCGTGCGCGCGGCGGCCACGCGGGGGGTGCGCCGGGGTGGCGGCGCTTGCGGTGGTACGGGGTGGGCGCATGGCCTCCTCGCTCGGAACGTGGGTCGGGGCGCTCGGGCCGGGCTCCCGCTAGCGGGCGGCGCTCTCGACGGGCCGCTGGGCGGAGGCGGACGCCTCACGCTCGTCGGCCGTGGGCGAGAGGGCGACGAAGGCCGAGGTGATGAACAGGTAGGACCCGAGGCCGACGGCGAGGGGGAAGATGAACTGCATCGCCGTGGCCCCGGGCAGGGCCGCGCCGGACGGGTCCACATGCACGCTCACCGCGAACATTCCGGTGTAGTGCATGCTGCTGACGGCCGCCCCCATGACGAGGGAGGCGACGGTGACCGCGAGGGGCGACTTGATGTTGAGTCCGGCCCACAGGGCGGCCGTCGCCGCCACCACGGCGATCAGGACGGACAGTCCGACGAGTACGGGGTCGTACGTGACGTCGCCGTGCAGCCGGACCGCCGCCATGCCCAGGTAGTGCATGCTGGCCACACCCAGTCCGGTGGTGAGTCCGCCGAGCGTGAGCGCCCGGCTGCGGTCCCGGCTGTAGCCGACGACGAAGACGCCGACACTGACGACGGTCATGGCGACGAGCAGGCTGAGGATGGTCAGCGGCACGTCGTAGCGGATGTCGGTGCCGCTGACGCGGAAGCCGAGCATGGCCACGAAGTGCATCGTCCAGATGCCCGTCCCGATCGCGGAGGCGGCGGTGACGAGCCAGTTGCGGCGCGAGCGGCCGCTGGTGGCGAGCGCACGGACGGTGCAGCGCAGTCCGAGTGCGGCGCCTATGCAGGCCATCAGGTACGACAGCACGGGGGTCAGCCAGCCGAAGGCGGCGTGGTCCAGGTGTCCCATGGCCACGGGACGCTAGCCGGGGCACGAGCGCACAAAGGGGGCGCATTTCGAAAGGTGTTGGAATATGACACAGAGATGCGCCGGAACGATCGCCTCACGCTCGAACGTGCGCACAGAGACATCCCTCGTGACGGTGAGGAATCATGCGGAACATGAGCGACGACCACACACATGTCCAGGAGTTCTTCACCGCTCGGGCGGCCGACTGGGACAGCAGGTTCCCCGACGACGGTCCCGCGTACGCGGCCGCTGTCGCCGACCTCGGGCTGCGGGCGGGCGACCGCGTGCTGGACGCGGGCTGCGGAACGGGACGTGCGCTGGCGCCCCTGCGGGCCGCCGTGGGCCCCTCGGGGGTCGTGCTGGGAGCCGACCTGACCCCGGCGATGCTCGCGGCCGCCGTGCGAGCGGGCAGGGACCGGATCGGGACGCTGCTGCGCGCGGACGTGGCCGCGCTGCCGCTGCGCTCGGGCTGCCTGGACGCCGTGTTCGCGGCCGGTCTGATCGCCCACCTGCCGCGCCCGGCGGAGAACCTGCGGGAACTGGCCCGCGTGGTGCGGCCGGGCGGCACGCTCGCGCTGTTCCATCCGATCGGCCGCGCGGCCCTGGCGGCACGTCAGGGACGGCAGATCACACCCGACGACCTGCGGGCCGAGCCCAATCTGCGTTCTTTGCTGGCTGGTTCGGGGTGGCGCATGAGGTCGTACGTCGACGAGGACGACCGTTTCCTCGCGCTCGCGGTGCGCGAGGGGTGACGGACAGCGCGGCCGCGCAGTCCGTCCCCGCCGCAGGCCGCCGGTCCACGCGGGTGGGGCGTCCGGGCCGGTGCCGGTTCCCCTGGCTGCGCCGGCCCGGCATCAGTCGGAGGAGTCCGACACCGAGGTGTCCCTGGGCCGCACCGGGCAGCCACGCAGCCCCGGAACCGGATGAGTGCCGAGATCGGCCACGCGATAGCCGTTGGGATACTCCTTGATCTCCCGGTTCTGGCGCGCGAAGTGCGGCCTGCGGCGCGGCGGCATCAGCCGCACCATCCGGCCGCGCGTCCTGACGGCACGCTGCACGAGGGCGGTGACGGCCGCGCCGGGCGGCGGGTAGCGGAATGCGCGCAGCAGCGACTCGTCGAGCAGGGCGAGCGTCGCCGTGCGCAGCAGGGGCGCCAGGGGGCGCGGGTACCAGGACACCATCAGGTCGAGGGTGGCGTCGGAGACCTGCCGGGCCTGCTCGTCCCAGCCGAAGTGGGCCTCCTCGTAGGCGTCGAGGAGGGATTCGAACTCTTCGTACGTCCTGGGGATGCCGGGGATGCCCATGTGCCGCCCGAAGATGCGGTAGTACTCGGCGGTGGCGACGATCTCGTGCCGGGACAGCCGCCGCCAGCCGTAGGCGTCGATCCAGCGCCTGGGCGTCACGACGAACGTGCAGAGCACGTACCGCATGTCGTCGTCGCTGATGTCGTAGCTGCGGTGCATCCGGTTGATGCGGCGGATCGCGGTGCGACCCTCCGCGGAGGCGAAGCCGTGTTCCACGATGGCGTCGAGAAGCAGCGCGGTGTCGTCGTACCGCTTCTGCGTGCGCGCGGTCAGCTCGGCCGTCCGGGCGAGGAGCCGGCCGATGCTCGGAACGGCGTACGTGCGGTACAGGGCCAGTTCCAGGGCGCGTGCGTAGTCCCAGGGGAATTCGAACGCCACGCTGAGTCGGTAGATCTCCGGCGCGTCCGCCACCGGGTCCAGCCGACGGATCCGCTCCAGCCGGTCGAAGCGCTTCACCGCGTCGTCCCCCTTCTGCTGCCGGGACTCCAACTCTACGTTGAAGAGCGGAAAATGAGCGATCGACAACGACCCCGTTCGGGTGGAGGGTGGTCCCCGTGTTCGACACGATCCGTGCATACGCCGCCAGACTCCGCACCTCCCCGCAGGCGCAGCCGGCAGGCGCCCGGGAGAAGCGTGGACACAACTTGTTCGAAGCTGCGGCCGTGTATGTGGCGGCCCGGGTGGAGGACGACCAGGACGGGGTCGATGAGGCGGCGACCTGGGTGTCACCGGAGGCGCTGTCATTCGGGGTGAGCGAACTGGCCTGCCGGGCGGTCGTCGCGCTGGCCCGGGAGCGGGACGAGTCGCCCGGGGCGGTGGCCCGTGATCTGCTCGGGCTGCCCGCGGTGTGAGGAAGTCCCGTGGAGACCGTGGTCGTTTCGCCCCCGTCCAGGTGGAAACCTGCAGGTCCGCGTGGTGTGAGCGGTCGTGACAAGGGCCTTTCGCCCGCACTAGGGTGCGCGCCGATGGACGAACCACTGGGGAGGCAGGAATGGCCGGGACGGACGAGGATGCCGTCGCCGCCGCGGACGATGCGCTGTTTGTGCTGACGGCGGTGTTGCTGACGCCGGCGCAGTTTCCGAGCGTGCTGGGCGACGACTACCCGGAGGCGTGCGCGGCACTGGGGCTCGCGCCCCGCGCCGACGGGTACGGCCTGGTGCTGGGGCAGGACGGGGACGGTGCTCGCTGGACCGTCGTCATCGACGACGTCTCGCTGGTCGCCGTGGCCATCGCGTCCTGGGACTGCGGTATGGAGTACGAGCTGTCGCCGGACGAGCGCGCCGTCGTGACCGCCCTGCCGGGCTGGCCGCTGGCGGTTGCGGTCGCGGCTCCCGGCATCCCCGCGCCGCACGACCCCTCCCCCGAGGTCGCGGACCGGCCGCCGCTGTGCCCACCGGACACCAGCACCTGGGGTCCGGCCCAGCGGCGCCTCGGTGCCGACGAGATCGCCTTGCAGTGGGCTTCGTGGCGGCAGCAGATCAACGACGACGAGTTCGCCGTACCGGGTGACCGGGCCGCCTCCGGCGAGCCCGCGCCGGGCGGCGAGGAGCAGGGTGCGGGGGGCACCGCAAAGGGCCGCCACCAGGGGATCCGGCGGGTGCTCGCGGAGGCCCGTGCCTATGTGGACTCGCCACCTCCGCTCGGCCGAGTGCGCTCGTCGTTCGCCCCGGGCGACGCCCGGACCCTGCGCGCCGACGGCCCCGGCTGGTCCATCGTGGCCCGCACGGACGACATCGCGTTCGTCCTCCTCGACGACGAGCCGGGCGAGGTCCTGCCGGTCGGCCGCGGCCCCGAACTGCCGGGCCTGCTGGAAGCGCTCGACAAGATGGCCGTACGGCCCCTGTGAACCACTGACGGTGTCGCCGGCCGGGTAGGTGCCGGTCGGCGACACCGTTCTCGTCGGCCGGGGCGACGCGTTCGTCATCGGCCGGGACGGCGATACGACAGCTTGTGTGCCGGGCGGCAGCGATTCGCGGGCACCGGGAGGCGTCATGGTCAGTCGGCCGGGACCATCACTGGCGCCCCGGGACGTCCTGGGGAGAAGCGGCGGCGCGACTGAACTGTCGGTGAGCCGGAACCGTCACAGGATCCGGGAGACGGCGCGGTCCGGCATGTGCGGGGACGGCGGCATGGTCAGTGTGAGCCGGGAGGCGACATGATCTCCGTACGAGCCGGAAGGCGGCACGCTCCGCATGAGCTGGACGGTGGCACGCTCCGCTTGAGCCGGGGACGGGCAACCCCAGTGCGACCGCGCAAGGCCGGACCGCAGCTGTACCGCACAAGCCCCGACGGCAGCCGTACGACCGCGCAGGCCCGGGCGGGAGCCGATCGACCGCGCGTGGGCCACCACCGGCTCGCGCCCGCCGTAGCCGCCCACGGCCGTGCCCTCTGAGGCCGGCGACCCGGGCGGCTCGGCGGAGCCGGCCCCCCGCGCCGCCGGCCTCCCCGTGCGACCGCCCCGCAGGCGACCGCCCCGGACGCCCGCCGCTGCCTCAGCGGCCGAGTTCCTTGCGGGTGACCCGGCGGAGCCTGCGCCGCTGCGAGGGGTCCAGCGCCAGGTACGCGGCGACCGGGACTCCGACCACGATGAGGAACGCCACCCACCAGGGCAGCCATATCAGCAGGATCAGACCGACCGCCACGCCCCCTGCGGCGATCTTGGCGTTCTTGGACATGAGCGTCGCCTCCTTCGCGGCCACTGCCGCTCTCTGCTCTGAAAACGGCCCCCCGCACCCCGCGGTTCCGGACCTCGCCCCTGAGACATCCCTGAGGCACGCCCCCTAGTGGACCCCACAATGGACCCGACGGCCCACCGATCGCCAGGCGTCCTTCGAACAGATTGTGCTGCACCCTCGGCGACCGCGCCCCGGTGTCGCGCGGGTCGTCTGCCGCCCTCGTCCTGCACGCGCACGCGGGAGGGCCGGGGAGGGCGGCGCGCCGGTGCCGCCCTCCCCGGCCCCCTTACGTGCCGGACGCGCGTGTGGCGGTCAGCTCCGCGCTCCCAGCAGGTGGTCCATCGCCAGCTGGTCGAGCCGCTCGAACACCATGCCGCGGGCGGCGGCCGCCTCCACGTCGAAGTCCTCGAACGCCGTGCGGTCGGTGAGCAGGGCCTGCAGGCCGTCGGCCGCGGTCGGCTGGGCCAGCTGGTCCAGGCGCGCGGCGCGCAGCGCCTCCTGCACCTCCGGGTCGGCACGGAAGGCGGCGGAACGCTCCTTGAGGATGAGGTAGTTGCGCATGCAGCCGGCCGCCGACGCCCAGACGCCGTCGAGGTCCTCGGTCCGCGGCGGCTTGAAGTCGAAGTGCCGGGGTCCCGCGTAGCCTGCGCTCTCCAGGAGGTCGACCAGCCAGAACGCCGCACGCAGGTCACCGGCGCCGAAGCGCAGGTCCTGGTCGTACTTGATGCCGGACTGGCCGTTGAGGTCGATGTGGAAGAGCTTGCCCGCCCACAGGGCCTGCGCGATGCCGTGCGGGAAGTTCAGGCCGGCCATCTGCTCATGGCCGACCTCCGGGTTGACGCCGTACAGCTCCGGCCGCTCCAGGCGCTCGATGAACGCCAGTGCGTGGCCGACGGTGGGCAGCAGGATGTCGCCGCGGGGCTCGTTGGGCTTGGGTTCGATGGCGAAGCGGATGTCGTAGCCCTGCGAGGTGACGTACTCACCGAGGAGGTCGAAGGCCTCCTTCATGCGGTCGAGGGCGGCGCGCACGTCCTTGGCGGCTCCGGACTCGGCGCCCTCACGGCCGCCCCAGGCGACGTACGTCTTGGCGCCCAGCTCCACGGCGAGGTCGACGTTGCGAATCGTCTTGCGCAGTGCGTAGCGGCGCACGTCACGGTCATTGGCGGTGAACGCGCCGTCCTTGAAGACGGGGTGCGTGAAGAGGTTCGTGGTGGCCATCGGGACCGTCATGCCGGTGGCGTCCAGGGCCTGGCGGAACCGCTTGATGTGCGACTCGCGCTCGGCGTCCGAGGAGCCGAAGGGGATCAGGTCGTCGTCGTGGAAGGTCACACCGTAGGCGCCCAGCTCGGCCAGGCGCTGCACCGTCTCGACCGGGTCGAGGGCGCGGCGCGTGGCGTCGCCGAACGGGTCCCTTCCCTGCCAGCCGACGGTCCACAGACCGAACGTGAACCTGTCCTCGGGGGTGGGCTGGTAGCTCATGCCGCGGCTCCTTGTTGCGTACGACTATTTCGTCATGGCCGTTTACAAATTAGTATGCCGACGCACCTCTGGGAAGAGACAAGATGTCCTTGACGGCCACGTGTCTTCGACAGGTGCCCCTGGAGAGCCACAGCACAACCGCTGAGCCGCGGAAGAGGGAGAGCCCCATGTCAGCAGCCGAGGGTCCGCTCGTCGTCGGCGTGGACACGTCCACCCAGTCCACGAAGGCCCTGGTCGTCGACGCGGCCACCGGGCAGGTGGTGGCGAGTGGACAGGCGCCGCACACCGTCACCTCAGGCGCGGGCCGGGAGAGCGATCCGCGTCAGTGGTGGGACGCCCTGCGCGAGGCGCTGCACCAGTGCGGCGACGCGGCGCACGAGGCGGCCGCCGTGTCCATCGGCGGCCAGCAGCACGGCCTGGTGACGCTCGACGAGCACGGCGAGCCGGTGCGCCCGGCGCTGCTGTGGAACGACGTCCGTTCGGCCCCGCAGGCCCGCCGGCTGGTGGAGGAACTGGGCGGTCCCAAGGCGTGGGCCGAACGTACGGGCAGTGTGCCCGGGGCGTCCTTCACGGTCACGAAGTGGGCGTGGCTCGCCGAGCACGAGCCGGAGGCGGTCCGCGCCACCCGGGCGGTACGGCTTCCCCACGACTACCTCACCGAGCGCCTGACCGGTCAGGGCACCACCGACCGCGGTGACGCCTCCGGCACCGGATGGTGGGCATCCGGCACGCAGCGGTACGACGAGGAGACCCTCGCGCACGTCGGGCTCGACCCGGCGCTGCTGCCCCGGGTGGTGCGGCCGGGAGAGGTGGCCGGCACCGTGCGCGACAGCCACGACCTGCCCTTCTCCAAGGGCACGCTGGTGGCGGCCGGCACCGGCGACAACGCCGCCGCCGCGATGGGCCTCGGGCTGCGACCGGGCACCGCGGTCCTCAGCCTCGGCACGTCCGGCACGGTGTACGCCGTCTCCCGGCACCGCCCGGCCGATCCGACCGGCACGGTGGCGGGCTTCGCCGACGCGCGCGGGGACTGGCTGCCGCTGGCCTGCACCCTGAACTGCACGCTCGCGGTCGACCGCCTCGCGGCGCTGCTGGGTCTGGACCGCGAGGCCGTGGCGCCCGGAGGCTCTGTGACGCTGCTGCCGTACCTCGACGGCGAGCGCACACCGAACCTGCCGAACGCCTCCGGGCTGCTGCACGGACTGCGCCACGACACCACCCCGGGCCAGCTGCTGCAGGCCGCGTACGACGGCGCGGTGCACGCGCTGCTCGGCGCCCTCGACCTGGTCCTCGACGAGGACGCGGACCGCGCCGGCCCGTTGCTGCTGATCGGCGGCGGCGCCCGGGGCACGGCCTGGCAGCAGACCGTGCGCCGGCTGTCGGGACGGCCCGTCCAGGTCCCGGAGGCCAGGGAGCTGGTCGCGCTGGGGGCGGCGGCGCAGGCGGCCGCGCTGCTGACCGGCGAGGACCCGGCGGCGGTGGCCCGCCGCTGGAACACGGCCGCGGGCCCGGTGCTGGAGGCCGTGGAGCGGGACGAGGAAACGCTCGCCCGGATCAGCGGGGTACTCTCCGACGCAGCCCCGCTGCTGGAGCGGGCGCCGGAACCCCGCTGAGCCGACCGGCCCAGCCACGGACCAAGGATTGACGGAGGCATGACCGCACCGCTGCACGAGGCCCGCCCGCGGGGCGTCGGCCGCGCCCTGCCGGACACCCAGCAGGGCATGCGCCGGCGCAACCTGGCCCGGGTGATGCACGCCGTCAGCGCCGAGGGTTCGCTGTCGCGGGCCGCGGTGGCCTCACGCATCGGTCTCACGCGGGCCGCGGTCTCGACGCTGGTGGACGAGCTGATCCGCACCGGCCTGCTGGAGGAACTCGGCCCCGAGCGGCCGGGCCGGGTGGGCCGGCCCGGATCGGCGCTGGCGGTGAGCGGACGTGGCCCGGCCGGGATCGGGGCCGAGATCGGCGTCGATCACCTCGCGGTGTGCGCGGTCGACCTGCGGGGCACGGTCCGTGCGCGGGCCGTGCGTCACGTCGCCAACCGGGGCCGGGCGCCGGAGCCGGTGATCGAGCAGCTGACATCGCTGGTCCACCGGATCGTCGCGGAGGCCGAGGAGCAGGAGCTCTGGCCCGCCGGGCTCGCGGTCGCCGTGCCCGGACTGGTGGCGAGGGACGGCCGTACGGTCGTGCGCGCCCCCAACCTCGACTGGCACGACACGGACCTCGGCGCCCTGATACCTGGCGGGTGGCCGCTGACCGTGGACAACGAGGCCAACTTCGGCGCGCTGGCCGAGCTGTGGCTCGGCGCCGGCACTCCGCCCGACTTCCTGCACGTGTCGGCCGAGATCGGCATCGGCGCCGCGGTCGTCGTGGACGGGCAGCTGCTGCGCGGCACCCGGGGATTCGCGGGCGAGCTGGGCCATGTGCCCGTGCGCCCGGACGGGCCTGCCTGCGCGTGCGGCGGGCGAGGCTGCCTGGAGCAGTTCGCGGGCGAGGAGGCGGTGCTGCGCGCGGCAGGACTCGAGCCGCGTGAGGACGGAGTCGGCCTGCTCGCGCAGCGTGCCGAGCAGGGCGACGACGGCGTACGGGCGGCCCTGCACGACGCCGGTACCGCACTGGGTATCGCCCTGACAGGTGCGGTGAACCTGCTCGACCCCGAGACGGTGGTCCTGGGCGGTGCCCTGGCGGGGCTCTCGCCCTGGCTGCTGCCCACGCTGGAGGCGGAACTGACGGGCCGTACAGCGGGTCCGGCCTGCCCGGTGACGGTGTCCCGGCTGGGCTCCGAGGGCCCCCTGCTCGGCGCGGCGCACTCGGTCGTCCGGGCCGTACTGGACGATCCGGCGGCGGTGGCGGAACGCTCCTGACACTCTCTTGCCACGCCCCGGAACGCCGGGCGCGCCGGCAACCCTGCTTCGCCCGAACGGGTGGCCGAGTTGTCCACAGGCGGTCCGTCGTCCACGGAACCGTGGCGCACCCTTCTGCCCAACCCGCCCGCGCCGTACCGTGATTCACGCGAGCCGCAGCCGTGGACCCGTCAGGTCCGCCGGACGCGCTCGCGGAATGGAAGGGATGCAACACACGTCGGACGGCAGCGGACTGACACGTCTCGGGGGGCACAGATGCACGCGGAATCAGCCAGTGTGGTGAACCTGCCCTGTGCGGGTCACTTCCTGCGAGACGGCCGACACGCCTTCGCACCTGTACGGCATCTGCTGTTCCCGGTGCTGGGCATCGTCGCGTTCGTCCCCGCGCTGCTGACGGCCGCAGGCCTGCCGGTGTTCGACTTCGTGACCGAACTGACCCCTCCGGTGTCCTACGCGGGTCCCGTAATCGGCATCTGGATGGCCGTGGGCGTGGTGGTGCTGCTCGTGCTGATGCGGCGTCACCCCGAGCGCATAGCCGAGACGGCGCGGGTGCACGTCGACGACCACGACCCGACCAGCCACCGCCAGGACGGAGCCATACCCCGCTGACGTGGGGCCGGACGGGAGCAGTACGGCGCCGGCGCGCCCGCCCGGCCGCGCCTCACCACTTGCTGCACCTCCCTGCCTCGCCCCTCCTTTCCTCGCCACTCCCCGCCTCGCGTCTCCTTTCCTCGCCACTCCCCGCCTCGCGTCTCCTTTCCTCGCCACTCCCCGCCTCGCGTCTCCTTTCCTCGCCACTCCCCGCCTCGCGTCTCCGCGTCTCCGGGCATCACGGCCAAGCGACACGACCCGGCCCGCCGCCCCCGCATTCCGGTCTGCCTGCCGATCGGCCCACTTCATGACCGCCACCGCCCAGAAGGGACCCACGTCACGATGACCGACCCCCGGATCCTCACCGTGCGCCCGGCGCCGGACCAGTACGCCTGGACGTTCGGCGGCGCCGCGCCCGTGGCGCGGATCGCGCCCGGCACCGTGCTCGACCTGTACACGGAGGACTGCTTCGCCGGCCGGGTCCGCTCCGAGAAGGATCTCGTGTCCGAGGTCTGCGAGTTCCCGTTCCTCAACCCACAGACCGGTCCCTTCCACGTCGAGGGCGCCGAGCCCGGCGACACCGTGGCCGTGCACTTCGTGTCGGTCGAACCTGCCCGCGACTGGGCCGCGTCGACGACCGTTCCCCTCTTCGGGGCGCTCACCTCCACGCACACGACGGCCACGCTCCAGCCGCCGCTGCCGGAACGGGTGTGGATCTGGCAGCTGGACCGCACGCGGCGGACCGCCCTGTTCCAGGCGCGCGACAGTGACATCGAGGTGGAACTGCCCCTGGATCCGATGCACGGCACGGTGGGCGTGGCACCCGCCAACCTCGAGGTGCGGTCCGCGCTGGTCCCGGACGCGCACGGCGGGAACATGGACACCCCCGAGATGCGGGCCGGAGTCACCTGCTACCTGGGCGTCAACGTCGAGGGCGCCCTGCTCAGCCTCGGCGACGGCCATGCCCGGCAGGGCGAGGGCGAGACCTGCGGGGTGGCCGTGGAGTGCGCCATGAACACCGTGGTGATCGTGGACCTGCTCAAAGACGTCGCCACCCCGTGGCCCCGGCTCGAGTCGGACACGCACATCATCTCGACCGGTTCGGCACGCCCGTTGGAGGACGCGTTCCGGATATCGCAGCTGGACCTCGTGCAGTGGCTGGTGCGCGACTACGGGTTCGGTGAGCTGGACGCGTACCAATTCGCAACCCAGGCGGTCGAATCGCCGTTGGCCAACGTGTGCGACACGAACTACACCTGCGTGGCCAAGCTTCGCAAGCAGTGGCTGCCCGCACGGGAGACCTACCGCGGGGTGCACGCCCGGTTGCGGGAGACCGCCCGGGCCCTGCGGCACTGAACCCCACCGTCGCACCCGCCCGGAGCACCCCGGCCTCCGCCCACCTCGACTCCCCACACCCCGGAAAGGCAATCCCCCCCATGGACATCGACTCGGCAAAGCCGCGCCTGAGCAGACGCCGGCTCCTGCAGGGCGCGGCACTCGCCGCCGTCCCGTACGCGCTGCTCCCCGCCCCGAGCGCCGATGCGCAGAGCACGGCCGTCGACTACCCGCCCGCCGAGTGGCAGCCGGCCAGCCCCTCCAACTACACGTCGGCCGACCGCCCCGACGGCTACGCCATCGATCGTGTGGTCATCCATGTGACACAGGAGACGTACGGCGACACGCTGGCCATCTTCGCGAATCCGCAGAAGGCGGTGTCCGCCCACTATGTGGTCCGTTCGGCGGACGGACACGTCGCCCAGTGCGTGCACGAGGCCGACATCGCCTGGCACGCGGGCAACTGGGACTACAACACCCGCAGCATCGGCATCGAGCACGAGGGGTGGGTGGACCAGCCCGCCTACTTCACCGATGCTCTCTACGAGCAGTCGGCGAAGCTCACGGCGGCGATCTGCGACAGGTACGGCATCGCCAAGGACAGGGAGCACATCATCGGCCACTACGAGGTGCCCGGCACCGACCACACCGACCCGGGACCGGACTGGGACTGGGTCCGCTACATCAGACTCGTCAATTTCGCCTAGCCGGGGGCCGAACCGGCGTCGAACCGGTTGTCCGCACGGACACCCGGCGTGACGATGGTCCCGGCCGTGTCACCGGCCAGCGCCGATGGCGTCGCCGCCGAACACCGTGTATCACTGCCGTATCACCCTCGGGGGGAGGCCGAGTTGACCGATCCGTGGGTAGCCCTTGAGCCGGGAGCCGACCCGGCCGAGCGCGTCCGCGCGCTGCGCCGCGCGCACGAGACGTTCACCACGGTGGGCACCGTGCCGCGCCCGGTGCGCTTGGTGGTGGCCGAGTCGTGGCGGCGCAGCGCGCGTGCCGGAGTCGGGCCGGACGGGGCCGCGAGCGTGGAGCTGACCGACGGCGACCTCGGTGCCTACCGGGCGGAACACCCCCTCGCCCGGGTGATGCCGCTGTTCCGGGAGCTGCTGGGCACGTTCGCCGCCGACGGCGAGCATCTGCTGGCCGTGTGCGACGCGCACGGCAGGCTGCTGTGGGTCGAGGGCCATCCGGTGACCCGCCGCCGGGCGGACGGGATGAACTTCGTGCCGGGGGCGCGCTGGTCGGAGACCGCGGTGGGCACCAACGCGCCGGGTACCGCGGTCGCCGTGAACCGGCCGGTGCAGGTGTTCGCGGCCGAGCACTTCATACGGCGGGTGCAGCCGTGGACGTGCGCGGCCGCACCGGTGCACGATCCGCACACCGGCCGGGTCCTGGGCGCCGTGGACATCACCGGCGGAGACGGGCTCGCGCATCCGCACAGCCTCGGCTTCGTGCGGGCGGTGGCGCGGGCGGCCGAGACCCAGCTCGCGCTGCTCGCCCCGCCGCGCCCGGCCGCGCAGACCCCGATGCTGAGCACGCTGGGCCGGGACGAGGCCGAACTCACCGTGGCGGGGCGGCGGACCAGGCTCAGCCGGCGGCACAGCGAGATCGTCCTGCTGCTGTCCCGGCATCCCGAGGGGCTGACCGGTGACGAGCTGCTGTGCGCTCTGTACGCCGACGAGTCGGTGACGCCGGTGACCCTGCGGGCCGAACTGGCCCGGCTGCGCAGACTGCTGGGCCCGGGTGTGCTGGCGTCTCGGCCGTACCGGCTGACGGCGGCGGTCGAGTCGGACGCGACCGTGGTGGAGCGGCGGCTGGAGTCGGGGGCACTCACCGCGGCGGCGGAGGCGTACACCGGTCCGCTGCTGCCCGGCTCGCAGGCGCCGGCGATCGTACGTCTGCGGGAGCGTCTGGCCGACGGGCTGCGGACGGCGCTGATAGCGCACCGGGACCCCGATCTGCTGGCGGACTGGGCGCACGCGCCGTGGGGCGAGGACGACGTGGAGGTGTGGCGGGCGCTCGCCGCGATACGTCCGACGGCGTCGGTGCGAGCCCGGCTCGCCGCCCTGGATGCGGAGTTGGCGGCGCCGGCCGACCGGGGGCCGGCCCGGTCCCGCGGCGCAACGTACTTGCAACGTCCGCCCGCCTAGCCTCGCGCCGAGAGCTGCCCAACGGCGGGCAGCGCTGCACCGGGAGGCAGACCAGCATGACTCGTTACGCGGCGCCGGGCACGGAGGGCGCGATCGTCTCCTATCAGGCGCGCTACGACCACTTCATCGGTGGCGAGTACGTGCCGCCGATACGCGGGCAGTACTTCGAGAACCCGTCGCCGGTCAACGGGCAGCCGTTCACCGAGATCGCGCGCGGTACCGCGGAGGACGTCGAGCGGGCGCTGGACGCGGCGCACAAGGCGGCCCCCGGGTGGGGCCGTATGTCGGTGACGGAGCGCTCCGACATCCTGCTGAAGATCGCCGACCGCATGGCGGCCTACCTGGAGCCCCTTGCCGTGGCCGAGAGCTGGGAGAACGGCAAGCCGGTGCGGGAGACGCTCGCGGCAGACATCCCGCTCGCGATCGACCACTTCCGCTATTTCGCGGGAGCGATCAGGGCGCAGGAGGGGTCGCTGAGTGAGATCGACGACGACACGGTGGCGTACCACTTCCACGAGCCGCTCGGGGTTGTCGCGCAGATCATCCCGTGGAACTTCCCGATCCTGATGGCCGCGTGGAAGCTCGCGCCGGCGCTCGCCGCGGGCAACGCGGTGGTCCTCAAGCCCGCCGAGCAGACCCCGGCCTCCATCCACTACTGGTTGAGCCTGGTCTCGGACCTGCTGCCGCCGGGCGTGCTGAACATCGTCAACGGCTTCGGCGTGGAGGCGGGCAAGCCGCTGGCGTCGAGCCCGCGGGTGGCGAAGGTGGCGTTCACCGGAGAGACCACCACCGGGCGGCTGATCATGCAGTACGCCTCGGAGAACATCAAGCCGGTCACGCTCGAACTCGGGGGCAAGTCGCCCAACATCTTCTTCGACGACGTGTGGGCGCACGACGACGACTTCCGGGACAAGGCGCTCGAGGGCTTCACGATGTTCGCGCTCAACCAGGGCGAGGTCTGCACCTGCCCGTCCCGGGCGCTGATCCAGCACGCCCACTACCGGGAGTTCCTCGACGCGGCCGTCGAGCGCACCCGGAAGATCAAGCCGGGCCACCCGCTCGACACCGACACGATGATCGGCGCCCAGGCCTCCAACGACCAGTTGGAGAAGATCCTCTCCTACCTGGACATCGGCCGGCAGGAGGGGGCCAAGGTCCTCACGGGTGGTGAGCGCCTGGAGCACGACGGCGAGTTGAAGGGGGGCTACTACGTCCAGCCCACCATCTTCGAGGGCGACAACCGCATGCGGATCTTCCAGGAGGAGATCTTCGGCCCGGTCGTCTCGGTGGCCTCGTTCGACGACTTCAACGACGCCATCAAGATCGCGAACGACACGCTGTACGGCCTGGGCGCGGGCGTGTGGACCCGGGACGTCAACACCGCCTACCGCGCGGGCCGCGCGATCCAGGCCGGCCGTGTGTGGACCAACTGCTACCACGCCTACCCGGCGCACGCGGCGTTCGGTGGCTACAAGCAGTCCGGCATCGGCCGCGAGAACCACAGGATGATGCTGGAGCACTACCAGCAGACGAAGAACCTGCTGGTGTCGTACTCCCCGAAGAAGCTGGGCTTCTTCTAGGCGTAGAAGGGCGCCTGACCAGGGCAGATGCCCGGCAGGCGCCCTTCTCGGCGCACATCTGAGCAGCGAGTCGGCACGCCCTTACTCCCCATATCTCCCACTCCATGTCCCAGCTTTGACCAACGGTTCCGGTGGCAGCGCTCGCGATCTCCCACGCAAAGCCGACCGTGGACGAATTTCTTGCCGCAACCCGGGAGGCAGCCACCCAGCGTTGCTACCCCTCTGCCGTCGCCGGGCCACAGTTCCTGGCCAGGGCCTGTCGGATCTCGGCGTCCCGGCTCTCGGCGGACTGGTCGGATGTGGCCCAGGCGATGCATGCGTCGGGTCTGACCAGAACCGTCTTGCCGGTCGGACCGGCTGAGGTGGCGAACCCCACCTCACCGCTCCAGTCGTCGGCAACCGAGGCAGGCAGCGGCGCGTCCGCCGGCGAGACCAGCACGAACCGGCGCCCACGGAGAGCTTCGTAGAGGCGTCGCCCGCCCGGCCTTCGCACCCTCCACGGATTTCGACACCATGGGTGCGGGCGCGTGCGCGAAGCATCCGCTCGGTGTTGTACTGCGGCGTCACCAGCACATGAGGGAAGCGAGTCGGCAACCGCGACAGATCGATCTGCAGGAACTGGAGAACAGGATTTCGCAGACCCGTCGAGGTCAGATCATCCGCGACCGCGCGGGCATCCAGTTGCTCCAGCGTCCGCGCGTTGACAGAGAACGCGCGTGTGAGCTCCGAGTCCCGCACGCGCCGCTCGACGACGGTACAGCTGACGCCGGATTCCGCCAGGTCGCCTGCCAGCAGGAGTCCCGCGGGCCCCGCACCCACGATCACTACCTGCGTGTCGCAATCCATGCGCTTTCCTCCGGGTGGGGCGGCCACTCATCGTGGGCAGCACGCATGCCCGGACAACCGGAAAGTCTCGCCGGCCGACCTGGTCGGCAAAAGAGCTGATGCACATAGCCCAGCGCCCCACCACGGCCAGACTCCAGCGAGCCGAATCGCTTCTGATTGCACCGTACCGTCGGCCTGTAGATGCTGCGCGACACGGCGCGCACAAACGCGGCCTGGGCCCCGCGGTCGGGGCCCAGGCCGTGAACTGCTTCTGCCCGCCTGGGAAAGCCGGCATCCGTACCGTCATCACGTACCAGGCCGAGAGGTCGCGGCTTGGTCACGTCTTCGACTCAACTGCGGGCGAACTCGAGGAGGTCTTTGTTGAAGATCTTGGCGAACTTCGGGACCATTGCCAGGCCGTGGGGGGCGCCCGGGTACACCTTGTAGATCGCGTCTTTGACGAGCTTCGAGGACTTTTCACCGGCCGCCACGATGGGCACGATCTGGTCGTCGTCGCCGTGGACGATCAGTGTGGGCACGTCGACCTTCTTGAGGTCCTCCGTGGTGTCCGTCTCCGAGAACGCCTTGATGCAGTCATAGGCGCCCTTGATGCCCACTGTCATGCTCCAGAGCCAGAACTCGTCGCGGATTCCTTGCGTGACCGTCGAGCCGTCGCGATTGGCGCCGTAGAACGGGGCACTCAGGTCCCTGTAGAACTGTGAACGGTCCGTTTCCACACCCTCACGGATCTCATCGAAGACCTCGATGGGCAGGCCCTCGGGGTTGGCCTCCGTCTTGAGCATCAGCGGGGGGATCGCACCGAGCAGGACCAGTTTGGCGACCCGCGCCGTGCCATGCCTACCGATGTAGCGGGTGACCTCACCGCCACCGGTGGAGTGGCCGACCAGGATGACATCGTGGAGGTCCTCAGCCTCGATGACAGCGGCCAGGTCATCGGCGTAGGTATCGAGATTGTTGCCGTCCCAGGTCTGGCCGGATCGTCCGCCGCCCCGCCGGTCGTGAGCGATCGAGCGGAACCCATTGTCCGACATGAGCTTCATCTGGGGGTCCCAGGCGTCGGCAGTCAGCGGCCAGCCATGGGAGAAGACGACCGGCTGGCCCGACCCCCAGTCCTTGTAGAAGATCTGCGTGCCGTCCTTGGCAGTGGCGAAGGGCATGTCGGAGTTCCTCTCGAGCTGGTCCAGAACTTGCCGAGATCAGCGCCGCGCCCACACAAGCGCCTTGTCGGACTCTAACCGAGTGGTGGCGCGATCGCGCGTCGAAATGCACGGGCCCGCGTGGCCGAGATTTCTGGGTTTGAGCTCAGAGGATGACGCCTACCGATCACCACCGCGAAGGAGTCAGGGACGACAACCGAGGTACAGCGGTTGACCGATGCGCAGCGCTCGAAAATGAGTCAGGCTGGGAACGGCGGTCAGAACGTCCGGTCAACGTCTCCATACCGCCAGGCCAGTACGCCGCTCGCCGATTCCGCCCGATCGAAAGGACCATCACCCAGCAAAATCCGCGGAAACACATACCGTCATCCGGGAATTATAAGGCCCGTCATCATTGTCACACAAGGAGCGCTGGATGGAAATCAATAGGTCTGACACGGCGGTCGTGTTCATTGACCCACAGAATGACGTGCTGAGCGAGCACGGAGCCAACTGGGCCGTGGTGGGTGCAAGCGTCACGGAGAACAGGACCGTCGAGAATATGGAGAGAATATTCGATACGGCGAAGACGGGCGGGTACGAGGTTTTCATCTCGCCTCATTATTTTTACCCGACCGACGACGGATGGCGGATGAATGGGCCTCTCGAGACGAGCGAGCTCAAGACCCGCACGTTCGCAAGGACCGGCCCCCTGGATCTCACTGGATTCCAAGGCTCCGGGGCCGACTGGCTCGACCGGTTCAAGCCCTACATCGAGGACGGCAGAACGGTGGTCGCCAGCCCCCACAAGGTATTTGGGCCGGAAAGCAACGACTTGGTACTACAACTACGCAAGCGCGGCATACAGCGAATTATTCTCGGCGGCATGCTGGCAAACATGTGCGTCGAGTCCCATATGCGACACCTCATAGAGGAAGGATTTGAGGTCGCCCTCGTCAGCGATGCGACAGCAGGTCCCCGGCACCCGGTCTGGGGCGATGGCTACCAAGCAGCGATCATCAACTATCGATTCTTCGCCCATGCATTGCTGTCGACTGACGAGGTAATCGAAAGAATGCGGTAGGACTGCCTCCTCAGCACACTCCTCGTGGGCGGCGTATGCGACCGCCACCGCCTCCTCGACCTGACCATCGGTCGGCACGCTGACTTGGCCGACCAGTTGGCCGGTCCAGGGCGAGGTCACAGCCAGTGTGTCCGAACGTCAGGGCCGTGACCGGACATGACCTCCCCCCGCGCCTTCTGGCTCGCCGGCCGCCAGGCCATCAGCGAGACTGCCAGGGTCGTCTGGCGCTGATCCGCCGCTTCCCCAAGGGGGTTGTGCTGGGCATCACGCCCTTCAACTTCCCGCTCGATCAGTGCGCTCACAAGGTCGCTCCGGCCATCGTGGCCGGCGCCCCGATCATCCTGAAGCCGGCGCCGAACACTCCCCTGTCCGCCCTGATCCTCGGGGACCTGCTCGCCGAGACCGAATTGCCGGAAGGTGCGTGGAGCATTCCGCCGGTCGCCAACGACCGGATGCCCGCGCTGATCCAGGACGAGCGCGGGCCCGTCATCTCCTTCACCGGATCCGAGAAGGTCGGCTACGCGATCATGGACTCGGTCCCGAGGAAACACTGCACGCTGCAACTCGGCGGGAACGGCGCGGCCGTCGTGCTGGGTGACTTCACGAGCGACGAGGACCTCGACCGGGCCGCCGACCGGATCGCCACGTTCTCCAACTACCAGGGCGGACAGTCCTGTATCTCCGTGCAGCGCGTCACAGCCCACGCCGCGGTGTACGACCGACTGCTCCCCCGCATCGTCGCAGCAGTCGAATCACAGGTCACCGGGGACCCCTCGGACGACAGGACCGATGTGGGCCCGCTCGTCAGCGAGGACGCCGCGTGCCGCGTCGAGTTGTGGGTCGACGAAGCCGTCGTCGCCGGTGCCACGCTCCACGCGGGTGGCAAGCGCGATGGCGCCTCGTATGCGCCTACGGTACTCGGGGATGTTCCAGCCGACACGACACTGGCCTGCGAGGAGGGTCTTCGGACCGGTTCTCATGGTGCTCGGGGTCGCTAGCGAGGCCGAGGCCTTCGCGGCGGTCAACGACTCCAAGTACGGCCTGCAGACAGGTGTGTTCACCCACGACTTGCAGGCGCCGTTCCGGGCCCATCGCGCTCTGGAGGTCGGCGGTGTCGTCATCGGCGATGTTCCCTCCTACCGCGCCGACCAGATGCCCTACGGCGGCGTCGAGCAGTCCGGTGTCGGCCGCGAGGGAGTGAAGTTCGCCATGGACGACTACACCTACGAACGCGTGCTGGTCCTCACCGATCTCGCCCTGTAACAGCCCACCGACTCGGATTCAGGAAAGGGTCTGCCGCGGGGTTGAGTGCCAGGTTTGACGCGCCCCTGCGTCCGTCGTGGCGTGGAGCGGCTCAGCGCGCCGTCGGCGAGCACGGCGGTCATCGTGGACGCCGATACCCGGCTGGTGATCGCAACCCCGACAAGGTGGTCCGATGGGTGCGTCAGTTCGCTGGGCGCGGCAGTACGGCGAGGGCGGCGCGGGCGATGTCCGTCAGCATCTCCTCGTCGGCTCCGGCCTTGGCCAGTGCTTCGATGCCGCGGAGTACGGCGAGCACCAGTGCGGCCAACCGTCCGGGGTCCGCGTTCGCGTCGAGGTCGCCGTTGCGCTGGCAGGCGGCGATGTCGTCCTTCAGCAGTGCGTGGAGCGCTTGGATGGCCGTGTGCGCACGATGGGCCACGGTCTTGTCGTGTTCGGCCAGCTCGGCGGTGCCTTTGGCCAGCAGGCATCCGCGCTGGACGGTGTCCGCGGCGGCGGCTGCGGCCACCGCGTGGATGTGGGCGGACAGCCGGGTGTACGCGTCCTCGTCGTCGCCGCGCAGCTGCTGGGCTGTGGCGTCGACGACTGCGTTGCAGTAGTCGTCGAACACACGGTGGAAGAGGTCCTGCTTGCCGCCGAACGCGCCGTACAGGCTGCCTTTGCCGAGGCCTGTCGCCGCGGCGATGTCGTCCATGCGCGTGCCGGCGTACCCAGCGGCCCAGAACTGCTCCCGGGCCTTCGCCAGTACCTGCTGCTCGTCGAATTTCCGAGGTCGTGCCATGCGGCTGAGCATACGCTTTCTTGACCGACTCGTCCATAACCCTTAACGTTATGGACGAGTCGGTCAAGAACTATCGAGGAGTGGCGCGTCATGACGGAAGTACTCGCAGGCAAGGTGGCCGTGGTCACCGGGGCGAACAGCGGCATCGGACTGGCCACGGCGCGGCGCTTCGCGGCTGAGGGCGCCCACGTGATCATCACTGGCCGACGCCGGGATGCGCTGGACGCGGCCGCTGCCGAGATCGGCCACAACGTCACCGCCGTCCGCGGAGACATAGCCAGCCCGGCCGACCTCGACCGGCTCTTCTCGGTCATCGCCGAGCAGGGCCGCCGCATCGACGTGCTCTTCGCGAACGCGGGCGGCGGGGAATTCGCAACCCTGGAGGAGGTGACGGAGCAGCACTTCGACGACACGTTCAACATCAACGTCCGCGGGACGCTCTTCACCGTGCAGAAGGCACTGCCGCTCCTCAATGACGGCGCCTCGGTGATCCTGACCGGTTCCACCGCCGCCACCACCGGCGGAGAGGCGTTCGGTGTCTACGCCGCCTCCAAAGCCGCCGTCCGCTCCTTCTCGCGCACCTGGGCCAACGAGCTGCGGGGCCGTGGCATCCGGGTCAACACCCTGGTGCCCGGACCGATCAAGACCCCGGGACTCACCGGCCTCGCGCCCAACGAGGAAGAGGCCAAGTCGCTCCACGCCTTCTTCGCGCAGCAGGTTCCCCTCGGCCGCATGGGCGAGCCCTCCGAAGCGGCCGCGGCTGCTCTCTTCCTCGCGACCGACCAGAGCAGTTTCGTCACTGGCGCCGAGCTCTACGTCGACGGTGGACTGAACCAGATCTGAGTGACCCTCCGTTCCGCCGCGGGGCGCCGAGAGAGCCCCCCCACCTGTAGGAAGACAGGATTCGCCTGCCGCGTGACCGTGTCGCACGGGGCGGACACCGCACCGGACGACGCGGCAGGTCACCGGCGCGACGGTGGCACGCGCCACCCGCCCGGCTGTCCACCGGCCCGAGCGCGCGCCTCGTTCTCGACGGAGTGCGCCGACGGGAGTGGCGGGGCGTCGCCGTGGCCCGGCCGTTCCGGTGGTGAAGCGGCGAACGGTCCGTCCGGCGGCACGTGGCCCCCGGACGGACCGTTCTCATCGTGCCGGCGCACCGCACCGAGGTGACCGAGCTCGGCTCCGCCGCCGTCGACGCCCGCGTCGTGCTGCCGCTCATCTCGGCGGCTGCCGTACCGTTCGGAGTCAGAAGGACGCGCGGCCACTAGCGGTTCCGCTCGCCAGTCGCGTGAAGCTGGGCTTCTTCTGGACGAGAGGGAGTTCTCCACGCGCGGAGGTTCCGGACGCGCGGGAGTTCCGGACGCGCGGGAGTTCCGGACGCGCGGGAGTTCCGGACGCGCGGGAGTTCCGGACGCGCGGGAGTTCCGGACGCGCGGAAGGAGGGCGCCCAGCGGGGCAGTGCCCGGCGGGGCCCTCTTTCGCGCGCGAGTGAACAGGTCTTGCTGCGGCCGCCCGTCACCGCCCCGCCTGCGTGCCGCGGGCCGTGCCGAAGCGGCGCTGATAGGCAGCGGGGCTGATGGACAGCTCGCGTGCGAAGACCCGGCGCAGGCTTTCATAGCTCGGGAATCCCGCCAGGGCGGCCGCCTGCGTCGCGGTGTGCCCCTGGTCGAGGAACGCCTTGGCGAGGTCGAGCCGGATCGACTCGACGTACCGGGCCGGCGTGGTGGCCAGCTCCTCGCGGAACAGCCGGGTGAGATGACGGGTGCTGACGTGGAGATGTCCGGCGAGTTCACCGAGGGAGTGGTCGCCCGCGGGATCCGCGAGGACCAGGTCGCGGACGGTGCGCAGGGCGGGAGACCGGGGCGGGGGGCCCTGCAGCGGAGCGGAGAACTGGGACTGACCGCCCGCTCTTTGCAGGTAGACGACCAGGGCGCGGGCGACGTCCCTGCTCAGCTCGGCCCCGTGGTCCTCCTCCACGAGAGCCAGCGCCAGGTCGATGCCGGCGGCGACGCCCGCGGACGTGAACGTGGTGCCGTCGCGTACGTAGATGGCGTCGGGCTCGACGCGGGTCTTCGGACACCGGGCTGCGAGTTCGCCCGCGACCTTCCAGTGGGTGGTGGCACGCTTTCCGTCCAGCAGGCCGATGGCGCCGAGGACGAACGCCCCGGAGCAGACGGCGGCGACGCGGCGGGAGCGCGCCGCCAGATCCCTCGCGGCGTCGACCAGATCGCGGGTGACGGGGGCCCTGGGAAAGACGTCCCCGCCCGGCACCACCAACGTGTCCGGGCCCGGCTCCGCGGCGGGGCCGTCGTCGACGGCGATCCGGATTCCGACCGACGACCGGACGTCGGCACCGGTGGTCGACAGCACCGCGATCCGGTAGTCGGCACCGAGTCGGTTCGCCTCCCCGAACACCTCGACCGGACCGGCCACGTCGAGCAGTTTCACCCCGTCGTAGACGAGGATGGCGACCCGGTGGGGCACGCCGGAGCTCACAGTTGTCCTCCTCGGGCTTTCGTTCCGATGTTCCTCAACCCCCGATCCCGTCAGCCGAGCCGGGCCTCACCCGTCCACGGCGAGCGTCGGCCCGCCCGCTCCCCCGGAGCGCCGGCACACTACGCGAACACCGGCCCGTCGCCCGCGGTGGCTTCACAGGAGGGCGAACGAAGGAGGGCGACTGTTCCTTTACAGTTATTTAATGTAACTAAATCATGCCTCCAGTGTGACGCGCATGAGACCTGCGGATCCCCTGCGACCAGCTGATCGTCCGCGGACTCGCCCTCGGGTACGGCGATCCCGCGCACCGCTGACCTGCTGCGCACCCCGCGCGAGCCCGTCGGTTCCTTCGCGACCTTCCACGGGCGCGTTGCGGCCTGAGCCCGTCGGACATGCGCCGATGCGCGATTCAGCTCGCGGTCCCATCCTGGAGTGACGGGACTCGAGCGGTCCACGGCCGGACCGATGCGGTGCCGCACGCAGCCATTCCGCGTGGTCGGCACGGGCGGGCCACGGCGCCCGGTCCACTCGTAGCGGACGGAAAGCACGGACCCATGACCGACATGATCGCAGGCGTGGAGATCCCCGAGACCTCGGCCGTCGCGGAGGCCACGAGCCACCTCCGGGACACGACCTCGCCCCTGATCTTCCACCACTCCCGGCGTGTCTATCTCTTCGCCTCCCTGCACGCCCGCGAGCTGGGTCTGCAGCCGGACCCCGAACTGCTCTACATCGCGGCGATGTTCCACGACACGGGCCTGCTGACCCCGTTCTCCGACGCGGAACAGCGCTTCGAGCTGGACGGCGCGGACCACGCGCGCACGTTCCTGCTCGACCGTGGGTTCCCGGAGCGCGCCGCCGAGGTGGTCTGGACGGCGATCGCGCTGCACACGACGCCGGCGGTTCCCGGCCGGATGGGCCCGGAGATCGCCACCCTGAACTACGGCGTTCTGACCGACGTGCTCGGGTGGCGCCTGGACGGGCTGGACAGCGGCCGGGTGGACGAGATCGTCGCCGCTCATCCGCGCGGGGACTTCAAGAGGGAGTTCCTGCAGACCTTCGTCGAGGGGCTCAAGGACCGTCCGGACACCACGTACGGGACCGTCAACGCGGACGTCCTGGAACACTTCGTTCCCGGCTTCCGCCGCACGTCCATGGTGGAGCGCGTCATCCACTCGCCCTGGCCGCAGTGAGCAGTCGGAACGAGGAGGTGCCGGGGCCCGCCGTCCCCACGAGGGGCCCCGGCCTGGCGGGGAGCTGTGATCAGGTGTTCCGTCCCGGCCGCTCAACCGGACGGCAGCTCCCCGCACGTATTCGGGCGGGCACGGGTGCCCGCGATCTGTCTAGCCCTCGACGAACGTGACCGTCTCGTCGAGGGCGGCCCGGCCCGTGCGGGCCCTGCTCGACGTGGCGTCCTCGTACCCGATCGACATGCCACAGAAGAGGACGAGTTCGTCGGGCGGCGAGAGCACCTCCGCGACGCTCCTGTGGAACTTCGCCCATGCCATCTGCGGGCAGCTGTGCAGCCCTTCCGCCCGCAGCAGGAGCATGACGGTCTGCAGATACATGCCCACGTCGGACCACTGGGGCCGTCCCAGGCCCCGGTCGATGTAGCAGAACAGGGCCGCCGGCGCGCCGAAACAGGCCCAGTTCGCCGAAGCGGCCCGCTGGCGCGCCTCCACGTCCTCGCGCGCAATACCGACTGCGCCGTAGCGCAGCGCGCCGAAGGCCGCCCGGCGCTCGCGGTAAGGGGACTTCAGGGTGGGCGGGTACTGCTCGTACTCCGCCTCGTCCCATGGGTCGCCTTCGGCCAGTCGCCGGCCGGTGCGCTTCTTGATCTCGTCCAGCGGTGCGCCGCTCACCACGTAGGCGTGCCACGGCTGGATGTTCGATCCGGACGGCGCCCAGGCCGCGGCGGTCAGCACGCGTATCAGCGTCTCCCTCGGGACAGGGCGGTCATTGAACCCGCGCACCGCCCGTCGACTCATGACCGCCTCGTAGACGTCCACCACCGCCGCCCTTCTCGTGTGCCTGTGCCGTCGACCCTTTGACCGGCCGGGACCGGAAAATGTGACAGGCGGCTCGGCGGGCACCAAGGCACGGCGCATGACGTGGCCGCGAGGGCGATGGCTGGACATGGTGATTCATCGACATGCCGTCGACGTGTCTGTGGGCTGTGAAGGCTTGACTCCACCTCAGGCATGACGCTCCACCCCAGGGGAGTTCGCCGGTGTGCCACGGCTGGGGCGAGGCTGCCCGACCAGTTGCGCCCGCGGGCGAATCCCGGCCGGGGAGAGGCCGTCAGCTGCGGCCGACGGCGGTCCGTGTGTCGCCGTTCGCCATCTCCAGGCGCCGGATGGCCTCCTCGGCCGTGCACCCGGCGAGCAGCATGACGATCGCGGTCTTGGCATGACCGTCGGCCGCCACCAGCGCGTCGGCGGCGGTGTCGGGGTCGGCGCCGGTGGCCTGGACGACGATGCGGCGTGCCCGATCGACCAGCTTCTCGTTGCTGGCCTTGACGTCGACCATGAGGTTTCCGTAGGCCTTGCCCAGACGCACCATCGAGGCGGTCGAGAGCATGTTGCAGACCATCTTCTCGGCCGTGCCGGCCTTGAGCCGGGTCGACCCCGTGAGGACCTCGGGACCGGTGGGGATCTCGATCGGGATGCCGGCGTGGCGGCTGACGACCGCGTCGCGGTTGCAGGCGACCGAGACCGTGGCGGCGCCCTTGGCGGCGGCGTGCCGCAGGCCGCCGACGACGTAGGGGGTGCGGCCGCTGGCGGCGAGTCCCACGACCGTGTCGCGGTCGTTCACACCGATCTCGTCAAGGTCGGCGACCGCCCTCCCCGGTTCGTCCTCCGCGCCCTCGACCGCCAGCACGAAGGCGCCGGGGCCGCCGGAGAGCAGTCCCACGACCTGCTCGGGGGCGGTGCCGAAGGTCGGCGGGCACTCGACGGCGTCGAGCAGGCCGATGCGGCCGCTGGTGCCGGCGCCGATGTAGATCAACCGCCCGCCCGCCCGCAGCGACTCGGTGATCGCCTCGACGGCGGCCCCGATCTGCGGGAGGGCTTCGCGCACCGCGAGGGCGACGGTCCGGTCCTCGTCGTTCATGACCGAGAGCAGTTCGCTGACCGGCATGCGGTCCAGATCAGCGGTCCGCTCGTTGCGGGTCTCGGTGCCGAGTGTGCTGAGGTCCACGGCGCGGTCGTCCTTTCGGGGGTGCGGGAGAAGGAGGGCAGAGGCGGTCAGTCGCCGGACGGTGCGCGGCGGGGCGACGGCTGGCGCCGGCGGCGCTGGACCGCGCCGTAGGTCTTCTCCAGCGCCGCGGTGGTGGCGTCGTAGGACTGCTGGGCGACGCCGACGAAGAGGCAGTCGATGAGCGCGAGCTGGGCGATGCGGCTGACGGTCGCGCCGGAGCGGAAGGGCGTCTCCCGGGCGCAGGTCGTCAGCACGAGGTCCGCGCTCTCCGCGAGTGCGGAGCGCGGGACGTTGGTGAGGGCGATCGTGGTGGCGCCGCGTTCGGCGGCGGCCTGCAGGGGCTCGACGGTGTCCTCGGTCTCTCCCGAGTGGGAGATGGCGAGGGCGACGTCGCCCGGGCCGAGGAGGGCGGCGGCGGTGAGTGCGGCGTGCCGGTCGGTCCAGATGAACGCCATGCGGCCGATGCGGTGCAGCTTCTGGTGCAGGTCCTGGCCGACGAAGGCGCTGGCGCCGACGCCGAAGATGTCGATCCGGCCGGCGCCCGCGACGGCCTCCACGGCCCGGCCCAGCACCTCGACGTCCACTCCGGCCCCGGTGTCCTCCAGGGCGCGCACCTCGTTGTAGATGATCTTGCCGACGATCTCGTCCAGGGTGTCGGTGGCGCTGATGTCGGTGCCCGGTGCCGGACGATCGCCGCTGAGGGCGTGCTCCCGGGCGGCCGCCGCGGCCAGGGAGAGGCGCAGCTGCGGGTAGTTGGTGACGTCTATCGCCCGGCAGAAGCGCATCACCGTCGCCACCGAGGTGTCGGCCCGCTTGGCCAGGGCGCTGATGGACAGCTCCGCCGCCTGCGCCGGGTCGGCCAGGACGGCCTCGGCCACCCGTCGCTCCGACGGCGCGAGCGACGGCAGCGCCGTCCGGATGCGTGCCAGGGTTCCGGCGGCGGAAGGGTCCTCCGCGGGCCGGGCCGGTATGCGAGGTGGTTCCGTGCGGGCCATGGGCCGTTCCTCCTGACTGGGTGGCGCCACAGTAACCACGGGCTCGGCCGGACGTCAAAAAGTTACGTGCCGAATTACGTGAAGTTACTTATTGACATGTGGAGTCCGTCGTTCTGATACTCGCTGAACCGCGCCGCGCGCCGGTCACCGGCCTCCCGGCCACCCGTGACGGGCCTGCGCGACGCATCCCTGATGACACAAAGGCGTGCCGTATGACAGCAGTAGTTGCGGTGGACCTGGGCAAGACCGGCTGCCGTGCCGCGTTGTGGAACGGCAGCGACGGTCCGCCCCGGCAGACCCGCGAGGTGCCCGGGGCTCCCGGGCTCGCCGCCGAGAACGGCGTGGCGGCGGCCCGTGCCGCCGTGCTCGCCGCCGTACGCCCCCTCCTCGAAGCGCACCCCGCGCCGCGGTCGGCGACGGTGTGCGTGGGCGCGGCGGGCGCGGCCTCCGCACCCGAAGCGGCCCGCGCCCTGGCCGGCCTGCTCCTGGCGGACCTGCCCACGGACGAGGTGGCCGTCACCAGCGACGCCGTCACCGCCCACGCGGGCGCCCTCGGCGGGCACACCGGCGTGGTGCTCGCGATCGGCACCGGTGCCGTGGCGATCGGCATCGGGGACGACGGGTCGTACGCCCGCGTCGACGGATGGGGCCCCTGGCTCGGCGACGAG
>NZ_JBLEBI010000179.1:0-14121 GCF_047340315.1 Streptomyces sp. AF1A | reverse complement strand
TTCGAGCACCGGCCCCTTTCCGCTTCTCAGGGCATCTCTGGGGAACTCTGGGGACGGTCCGGGCGGTGTTACGACAACTGCCCGTTGTAGTCCGGCAGTTTGAAGGTCTTCTCGGCGTGGCCGCCGGAGAGGTCCGTGGCGCTGTTGCCGATGTTGGCGATGATCGTGTAGCCCCGGTTCTCGATGTCGACGCGCTGGGCGGTCTTGTAGGCGGCGACGTCCTTGAACAGGTCGAAGAAGCCGCGGACGTAGAGGCCGGAGACGTCGTAGCCGTCGTGTTCGAGGTTCCACTCGGTGGGCTCTTCGACGATGCCCGGGCGGGCGGTCACGAAGAAGAGCGAGACGCCGTGCTCCTGGGCGTACTCGGCGACGTTCAGCACCGGCCTGTTGGCGGGCTGCGGGTACCGGAAGCCGAAGTCGGTCTCCAGCGTGGTGTTGTCGATGTCGAAGACGATGGCCTGCTTCTCGCCCGGCCGGGCGGCGGCGATGCGGTCCCGCAGATACGGCAGGGCCTGGTCCATGACCGCCTGGCAGTCCCTCTGCCAGGTGGCGTAGTCGACCTTCGCCGTGGAACTGCTCGTGGCCGCCGCGGTGCCGGCCGCGTGGGCCGGGACGGCCGGCGCGGCGAGGGCGGCCGCGGAGACGGCGGTGACAAGGATGCGGCGCGCCCAGGGGCGTCTGGTCATCGGTGGGGGTCCTCTCACGTCCGTACGCGTGCCGGAATTGGCAGGTGCATGATCTGTGGTGAGGGTGGCGCGAGAGGAACGGTAGGTTACCGAACGGTAGGCGTACAGAGGCGTGCGTCACATTCGAGGGCTGACGCCCCGTCTAGTCCGTCCTGCGAGCGTGCTCGTGCGCCTGCGTGACCTGGTCCAGGGCGACTTCGAGAACCGCCTGGCGCCGCTTCTCGGGGTCCCCTTCCAGGTCCTGCATCACGAACATCCCGGCGTGCAGCGTGAACATGGCGCTGACCGACCGGACTTGGTCGACGAGCTCGGCCTCGGGGTCGATGAGTATGTCCCGCAGGCCGCTCATCCGGTCCTTGAAGGTGTCGCCGATGCGCAGTTCCCGGACCGTCGCCTGGTTCTCCTGCATGAAGCGGAAGAGCGGCTCGGCGCCCGACAGCGCCTCGCTGTAGCGCCGTACGATCTCCTGCTTGGTCTCCAGGGTGTGCGGCTGGGTGCGGCCCCACTCGATCAGGTCCTCGATCGGTTTCGTCAGATCCTGAAAGAGGCTGACGATGATCTCTTCCTTCGTCTTGAAGTGGTAGTACAGGGCCGCCTTGGTGACCTCGAGGCGCTCGGCGATCTCGCGCAGTGAGGTCTTCTCGTAGCCCTGCTCCGCGAAGAGTTCGAGCGCGACGTCCTGGATGCGCTGGCGGGTGTTGCCGCGGCGCTGCTGCTTGGTGCCGTCCATGGTGACGCCCATCCTCGTACTCCTCGCGCTCCCGCGGAAACTTGCTTGCCGACCGGCTAGGTGCGCGGCCAAACTTACTTGACGCCCGGCTAGTGGCGGGGCTACCTTGCCCAGTGTAGTAACTAGCCGGGCGGCAAGTAAGTAGCTGCCGCAGGGGGAGTGTGGGAAGAGATGGCGGACACGGTGGAAAGCGCCCAGCAGGGCAAGAAACCCAGGAGCGTGCGCGTGGTACTGCTCGCGCTCATGATCGCGATGATGCTCGCGATGCTCGACAACATGATCGTCGGTACGGCGATGCCGACGATCGTCGGCGAACTGGGCGGCCTGGAGCACCTGTCCTGGGTGGTCACCGGCTACACCCTGGCCACGGCAGCCTCGACCCCGATCTGGGGCAAGATCGGCGACATGTACGGGCGCAAGGGCGCCTTCCTCGGCTCGATCGTCATCTTCCTCGTCGGCTCCGCGCTCAGCGGCATGGCCCAGAACATGGGCGAGCTGATCGGCTTCCGGGCCGTGCAGGGTCTCGGCGCCGGCGGTCTGATGGTCGGCGTCATGGCGATCATCGGTGACCTGATCCCGCCGCGGGAGCGCGGCAAGTACACGGGCATGATGGCCGGCGTCATGGCGCTGGCGATGATCGGCGGCCCGCTGGTCGGCGGCACCATCACCGACAACTGGGGCTGGCGCTGGTCCTTCTACATCAACCTGCCGCTCGGCGCGGTCGCGCTCGTGCTGGTCACCGCGGTGCTGCACCTGCCGAAGAAGCGGGCCAAGGCGCGCATCGACTTCCTGGGCGTCACGCTGCTGACCGTGGGCATCACCGCCATCGTGCTGGTCACCACCTGGGGCGGCTCCGAGTACGCGTGGACCTCCGCGCGGATCGACGAGCTGATCGGCATCGGCGTGGTCGCGCTGGTCGGATTCGTGTGGTGGCAGACCAAGGCGGCCGAGCCCGTCGTGCCGCTGCACATGTTCCGCAGCCGCAACTTCACCCTGATGTCGCTCATCGGCTTCATCACCGGTTTCGTGATGTTCGGCGCCACGCTGTTCCTGCCGCTGTACCAGCAGGCCGTGCAGGGCGCCTCCGCCACCAACTCCGGTCTGCTGCTCCTGCCGATGCTCGGCGCGATGCTCGTGACCTCCATGGTCGCCGGGCGGGTCACCACCAGCACCGGCCGCTACAAGGTCTTCCCGATCGCGGGCGGCGCGCTGATGATCGTCGGCCTGTACCTGCTGTCGCTGATGGACACGGGCACCACCCGCTTCACCTCCGGCGTGTACATGGCCGTGCTGGGACTCGGCATGGGCTGCCTGATGCAGATCACCATGCTGGTTGCGCAGAACAGCGTGGAGATGAAGGACATGGGCGTGGCCTCCTCGTCCACCACCCTGGTCCGTACGCTCGGCTCGTCCTTCGGCGTGGCCATCATGGGCGCGCTGTTCAACAACCGGGTCAAGGACGTCATGACCGAACGGGCCGGCGCGCTGGGCAAGGGCATCACCGAGAAGTCCGCGCAGCTGGACGCGAAGAGCCTGCAGAAGCTGCCGGCGGTGGCCCGCGAGGCCTACCAGCACGCGGTGTCGGCCGGTACGCACTCGGCGTTCCTGCTCGGCGCGGTGATCGCGGTGCCGGTGCTGATCGCGGCGCTGTTCGTCAAGGAGGTGCCGCTGCGCGGCGGGCCGCAGAAGCCCACGGCCGACGACGCGGACGCGACCGCGGCCGTGGTCGTCGAGGCAGTCTGACCCCACCCCTCAGCCGAAGACCCCCGGGAGGTGTCCGCCCCCGGGGGTCTTCGCCTGCACGCGCCGCGGCCCGGTGCCGGACTGCCGGCCCGAAGCGGTTGTCAGTGCCCCGTGCCACCATCGGCCCCATGGACAAAATCCGCCGTCTGCGGCTGGCCAAGGACGCCATGGACCGCGACTGGGCCGACCCGGGGCTCGACCTGGACGCGGTGGCCGCCTGCGCGGGGTACTCGCGGTACCACTTCCTGCGCGCCTTCAAGGACGTCTACGGCGAGACGCCCGGCCAGTACCTGACGCACCGGCGGATCGAGCGGGCCGAGGAGATGCTGCGCAGCGCCAACCTCACGGTGACGGAGATCTGCACCCTCGTGGGCTTCAGCAGCCTCGGCACCTTCTCCGCCCGGTTCAAGGCCCGCACCGGGCTCACCCCGAGCGAGTACCGCGCCCGGCACGTGGGCCGCGGCGCCGCTCTCATACCCGGGTGCTACGCCATGCTCTGGGCCGGCGGCTTCAGGACCGCAACATCCGAGAAGCGCACCCGCCCCGGCCCTGCCTACGGTGACGAAGGGGCATCCGTCCCACCGCACAGCACCGCCGACAGGAGAGCAGAACCGTGATCAAGGGGCTCACCATCGCCACCGTCTGGGTCCTCGACCAGGACCGGGCCAAGGAGTTCTACACCGAGAAGCTGGGTCTGGAGGTCCGTTCGGACATGTCCATGGGGGAGGGCGGCATGCGCTGGCTGACCGTCGGGGCGGCCGGCCAGCCCGATGTGGAGCTCACCCTCATGGTGCCGGGGCCGCCGGCCATGGATCAGGAGTCCGCCGAGATGATGAAGACGCTCGTCGCCAAGGGCGCCCTCGGCGCCGGCGTGCTGGCGACCGACGACATCCACGGCGACTACAAGAAGCTCAAGGAGCGCGGGGTGGAGTTCCTCCAGGAGCCGCGGGAGCGCCCCTACGGCACGGAGGCCCTCTTCCGCGACGACTCCGGCAACTGGTTCTCCTTCACCCAGCGGCGCGAGGGCGGCCTGGACCTGGAGAAGGACTGGGCCTGAGTCGGCGCCGGCCACAGCGGCGGGCGCGCGGCCGGCCGCCGCGCGCGGCTCAGCCCGCGCCGCGTGACAAGGGCAGCACCGGGTAGCTGCCGGTGCTGGTCGGGGCGTGCTCCGGGAGCCACAGGACGGCCACCGCGCCCTCGGCGGGGATGTGCTCGGGGGCGCCGACGGGGCGGACGTTGCGGAAGGTCAGGCGGGCGCCGAGGACGCGGGCCTGGCCGGCCGCGATGGTCAGGCCCAGGCCGTGGCCCTGGCCCGCACGGTCCTTGCTGCCGGTGCGGAAGCGGCTCGGGCCCTCGGCGAGGAGTTCCTCGGGGAAGCCGGGGCCGTGGTCGCGGACCCGGATGACCCGGCCCTCCACGGTCACCTCGATCGGCGGTCGGCCGTGCCGGGCGGCGTTGGCGAGCAGGTTGAACAGCACCCGCTCCAGGCGCCGCGGGTCGGTGGTGACCTCCGACTCGTGCACCACCCGTACGACCACGTCCGGGTCCTTGGCGGCCGCGCGGCGGGCGACGAACTCGCCGAGCATGATGTCCTGCAGCTCGGCCCGTTCCGAGGCGCCGTCCAGGCGGGCCACCTCCAGCACGTCCTCGACCAGCGTGCGCATCGCCTTGGCACGGTCCAGGACCAGTTCCGTGGGCCGGCCGGGCGGCAGCAGCTCGGCGGCCGTCAGCAGGCCCGTCACCGGGGTGCGCAGCTCGTGCGCGATGTCGGCGGTGACCCGCCGCTCGGCCTCCAGCCGCTGCTGGAGCGCGTCCGCCATGGCGTCCACCGCACGCGCGAGATCGTCGGTCTCGTCCCGTACGACCCCGCCGATGGCCTCCCGCACCCGGACGTCGGTCTCGCCCCGGGCGACCTGGTTCGCGGCGGCCGCCGCCTTGCGCAGCCGCCCGGACAGCTGCCCGCCGATCAGCACGCCGAGTGCGCTGCCGCCGAAGACGACCGCGATGGAGCCGATGACCAGCGCCTGATCGAGGTCGTTCATCACGTCCACGGAGCGGTCCGGGAAGTGGCTGTGCAGGGACAGCACATGCCCGTCCTTGACCGGCACGGCCGCCCAGATGTCCGGCGGCCCCGCGCCGCGGTCCGAGACGTCGCTGGCCCGGCGGCCGGCCTCGACCTTCTCCCGGATCACCCGCGGCAGCTCGGGGTCGTCGATCTTGATGTTGGGGAAGTTCGTGCGGCCGTACAGCTCGTAGTTGCGCTGCGCGATCTGGACGCGCTCGTTGGCCAGGTCGCGCGCGTTGTCCAGCATCGAGACCCGGGCCGCGTTGTGCACGACCAGGCTGAGCGCGATCGCCACGAGGCCGGCCACCAGCGCGATCGCCGCGCTGAGCTTCCATCTGAGTCCGGTGTGCAGGCCCACGCGCTCCATGCGCCGGGCCGGATACCGCAGGATCCCCCGCATGCCGACGCCCCGCTCAGGCCTTCAACTTGTAACCGAACCCGCGGACCGTCTCGATCCGGTCCTGCCCGATCTTCTGCCGCAGCCGCTGCACATGCACGTCGACGACCCGGGTGTCCCCGCCCCAGCCGTAGTCCCACACGCGCTCCAGCAGCTTGTCGCGGGAGAGCACGGTGCCCGGTGCGGAGGAGAACTCCAGCAGCAGCCGCATCTCGGTCGGCGTGAGTGCCACCGGCCGACCGGCCCGGCGCACCTCCATGCCCTCGGTGTCGACCTCCAGGTCGCCGAAGACCAGGGTGCCGCCGTTCACCGCGGACGGCGTCCCGTCCGGGTGCGCGGACCCGCCCGCGTGCCCGAAGCGGCGCAGCACCGCCCGGATCCGGGCGACCAGCACGGCGCCGTCGAACGGCTTGGTCACATAGTCGTCGGCACCCGCCTCCAGGCCGAGGACGACGTCGATGGAGTCGGCGCGGGCCGACAGCATGATGACCGGCACGGTCGACTCGTCGCGGATCCGGCGGCACAGGCTGACGCCGTCCAGACCCGGGACCATGACGTCCAGCAGCGCGATGTCCGGGCGGTTCGCGCGGAACGCCTCCAGGCCCGACAGGCCGTCGGGCATGGCGGTTACCGCGAAGCCGTCCCGCTCCAGGGCGAGCTGGGTGGCCTCGCGGATGACGTCGTCGTCCTCGACGAACAGGACGTGGGTCTGGTGGTCTGCCATCCCGGTGCTCTCAGTCCTCGTGTTGTGCGTGGGGGGGTCAGTTGTCCGGCGCGGGCGTCGCGCCGTCTCCGGCCGACTTGCTGTACTCGTTGCGGACGCTCTGGCCGGCGGCGAACCGTCCCGCCTTCCACTTGTAGGACGTCACGATCTCACCGGACGGGCTGGAGATGGGATCGCCCTTCTCGTAGAACTGCTTGGTCACCGACAGCTGGCCCTGGTCGATCTCCGCGTAGACCGGGGACTCCTCGGTCTTGAAGACGTTCTTGAACGTGCCGGACTCGTTCCGGTACACGTACGAGCCGATGCCGACCGCGTCCGCGCAGGTCAGCACGTTGACGACCACGTCGTCCACGGTGGCGCCGGTCAGGTTGCCGTACGAGACGTCGACCGGGTACTCGTTGCCGCTGCACGGCTTCAGCTCACGCTTGACCGCGGCCGAGACGGCCGGATCCCTCTTGAGCAGCGCCACGGCGTCCACCCGCCGGTACCGGCCGGAGGTCGGGCTCGGCGGCGGCGAGGCGACGGCGCCGGCCACGGCCGAGGCGTGCGCCGGGCCCTCGTCCCGGGCACCCGTGCCGCCCGTCCCGCAGGCACCGAGGAAAAGGGCGAGGGCGGCGATCGAGGCCACCGCCACGATCACCGCCAGAGAACCTCCGCGGGTCTGTTCCGACCCGGGCCCGGTCAGGCCGCGCAACGCTCCCGCTCCTCACGCTCGAGCGCGCGTGCGTCCAGGTCGCGTGCCTCCAGCTCCTCGCGGAGCCGGGCGAGCGCCCGGTGCAGCGTGCTCTTGACCGTACCGGCCGACATGCCGAGGGCCGCGGCCGTCTCCTCCGTGGACATCTGCTCCCAGTGTCGCAGCACCACGACACTGCGCTGCTTCGGTGCGAGCACTTTCATGACATCCATCAGCAGGGCCCGGTCGGCGTGCTGCTCGGTGGAGTCCTCCACGGACGCGTCCGGCAGCTGCTCGGTGGGGACCTCCTCCAGCTTGCGCGCCCGCCACCACTCGGTCCGGGTGTTGATCATCACCCGGCGCAGATAGGCGTCCGCGAGCCGCTTGTCGGCGATGCCCTCCCAGCGGCCGTACGTCCGTACGAGCGCGGTCTGCAGCAGGTCCTGGGCGTCGACGGGGTCCGGGACCAGCCGGCGTGCGCTGCGCAGCAGCGCCTCCTGCCGGGTGCGCACGTACTCCTCGAATTCGAGCACCTCGCCCTGCGCCATGATCAACCGCCTCCGTTTCCCCGTTGCTCCGGCTCGCGCCGGAAGTCCTGCTGTCCCGCTGTGCCCGTGGTCTGGCGGGCACGCAAAAGAAGCTACGGAGCGGTTGTCACGGGGCTGTGCGGACCAGCCTGCGGCCAGCAATCGGCTATCCGTCGGTTGTGTAACGAACGTAGGGCCGGGGTAAAGGGAGTTCTTTCTTTGTCCGGTTATGCGGCCTTTGTTGGGGGTTGGTTGGCCTGAGCTGTTCGCAACAGAGGCCCGGCGGCTGTGACTTGGCTGTCCGTCAGCTCAGCGGCAGCCGGTACAGGCCGCCGGGCAGCGGTTCCACCAGGCCGTCCGTGACGAGCCCGTCGAGCGCGCGGGCGCGCTGCACCGGCTCGTGCCACACGCGGTCCAGCACCACCTGCGGCACCGGCGCGTGCGCCTCCCGCAGCACGGCGAGCAGCTTGCCGCGCACCTGGCGGTCCGTACCGGCGTACGTCTGCCCGCGCCGCGGCGGACCCTGGTGCTCCGGCTTGCCCGCGAGCCGCCAGGCGCACTGCCCGGCGATCGGGCACCGCGGGCACCCCTCGTTCTTCGCCGTGCACACCAGTGCGCCCAGCTCCATGGAGGCGGCGGCCCACCGGGCGGCCGTCCGCTCGTCCTCGGGCAGCAGCTCACGGGCGAGGCGCCGCTCGGCCGCCGTGGTCGCGTTCGGCGGGTACTGCACACCCGTCACCGCACGAGCGATCACCCGGCGCACGTTCGTGTCCAGCACCGGATGCCGCTGCCCGTACGCGAAGGAGGCCACCGCGGCGGCCGTGTACTCGCCGATGCCGGGCAGTGCCAGCAGCTGCGCGTGGTCCGTCGGTACGTCGCCGCCGTGCCGCTCCGTTATGGCGGCCGCGGCACCGTGCAGCCGCAGGGCGCGGCGCGGGTAGCCGAGCCGCCCCCAGGCGCGCACCGCCTCACCGGGAGCCTCCTTCGCGAGGTCCGCGGGGCGGGGCCAGCGGGCGAGCCACTGCTCGTAGACGGGCAGGACCCGGTTCACGGGAGTCTGCTGCAGCATGAACTCGCTGACCATCACCCCCCATGCGCCCGCCTCCGGGCGGCGCCAGGGGAGGTCGCGGGCGTGGGCGTCGAACCAGGCGATCACGGGTGCGTGGAGCTTCTCAGTCATGGCCTTCCGATCCTGCCACGCCTCGGCGGACATGGCGGGTGACGGCGCGGTCACCGAACGTGGCGGAAGGTGAAGAAGCACGCGTGTCGGGGCAGTTGCCGGGATGATGATCCGGAAAAGTTGGTGCGCACGCGGCGGGTGGCGCAAGGGAGCGCGCCGTTCTCTCGTACAGTTTGCGCCGTGGGATCTCTGCGCAATCCGGTCGGGCCGCTTCCCTCCTCCATCTACTGGCGACGGAGGGTCGTACTGCTGTCGGTGGTCGCCCTGTTGGCGCTGCTGATCACGTGGATCGTCACGTCCGGCGGCGGGGGCGGCAGGAAGCACGACGGCGCGGCCAACGGCAAGAATCCCGCGCACACCATCACCCCGGGACCGTCCGGGTCCGGACCCGCGTACAGCCAACACCCCGGCGGGCGCGACGAGTCGAGCGGCGGCTCCGGGGGCAGCGGTTCCGGCGGCGCAGGCGGTACGAGCGGTTCCGGTGACGGCTCGGGATCGGACGGCGGGTCCGGGTCCGGGTCCGGCGCCACTGCCGGTGGCGGCAACGTCGGGGCGGGCGACGTGCTTCCGGCGTCCTCCACGCTGCCCGACTGCACGGCCGGTGCGGTGTCGTTGAGCCTGCGCAGCCTGCACAACTCCTACTCGCCGGACCAGACGCCGACCTTCGAACTCACCGCGAAGAACGGCTCGTCGGCCGACTGCAAGGCCGATCTCGGGCCGAAGAGCGCGGTGTTGACCGTCACGCCGGCGGACGGCGGCGACACCTTCTGGTCCTCGGCGGACTGCCCGCAGGGCGCGGGGAGCCTGGTGTTCCGGGTGCCGGCCGGTCAGAGCATCACGTACACCGTGAAGTGGGACCGGAGGCCGAGCGCCGCGCACTGCGCGACGCCCTCCGGGGGGTCGGCGAAGCCGGGAACGTATCTGCTGGAGGCCAAGGCGCCGGGGTTCGCGAAGCTGCAGGCGTCCTTCGTGCTGTCGGCGGACTAGGTGTATTGCCCTGAGAGGCTGGGAATGCGGCTAACTGTATTGCCCTGAGAGGTTAGGGACGCGGCTGGCGGGCGGTTGCCCTTTCAGCGCGGTGTGTCCGCGGTCGCCGTAGGCGCGGGGCTCCGGTTCGCCCGCGCTTCGCCCGCGGTTCCGGCGGGAGATCAGACGTACCGCTCCAGGATCGAGGACTCCGCCAGCCGCGACAGCCCCTCCCGCACGCTCCTCGCCCGTGCCTCGCCCACGCCGTCCACGGTCTGCAGGTCGTCCACGCTCGCGGCGAGCAGCTTCTGCAGGCCGCCGAAGTGCTCCACCAGGCGGTCGATGATCGCGCCCGGAAGGCGCGGCACCTTCGCGAGCAGGCGGAAGCCCCGGGGGGACACCGCGGAGTCGAGGGTCTCGGGGGAGCCGGTGTAGCCGAGCGCCCGCGCCACGGTGCCCAATTCGAGCAGCTCACCATGGCTGAGGGCGTCCAGCTCGGCGAGAGCCTCGTCGACGGTGCGGGAGCGCTTCGCCGTGGGCTCGGGGACGTAGTCCCGCACGACCAGCTCGCGGTCGGGCTCGACGCCGGCGATCAACTCCTCCAGCTGAAGCGCGAGAAGACGGCCGTCGGTGCCCAGCTCGACCACGTACTCGGCGATTTCGGTGGCGATGCGCCGGACCATCTCCAGGCGCTGTGCGACGGCGGACACGTCCCGCACCGTCACCAGGTCCTCGATCTCCAGCGCGGACAGGGTGCCCGCGACCTCGTCCAGCCGGAGCTTGTACCGCTCCAGGGTGGCGAGCGCCTGGTTCGCGCGGGACAGGATCGCCGCGGAGTCCTCCAGGACGCGGCGCTGACCGTCCACGTACAGGGCGATCAGGCGCATCGACTGGGAGACCGACACCACGGGGAAGCCGACCTGCTTGCTCACCCGGTCCGCCGTGCGGTGCCGGGTGCCCGTCTCCTCCGTCGGGATGGTCGGGTCCGGGACCAGCTGAACGCCGGCGCGCAGGATCTTCGACAGGTCCGACGACAGCACGAGCGCCCCGTCCAGCTTGCACAGCTCGCGCAGCCGGGTGGCGGTGAACTCGACGTCCAGGACGAAGCCGCCCGTGCACATCGCCTCGACCGTCTTGTCGGAGCCGAGGACGATGAGCCCGCCGGTGTTGCCGCGCAGCACGCGTTCGAGGCCGTCGCGCAGGGCCGTACCGGGTGCCACGGCGCTCAGCGAGGCGCGCATCAGGCCATCGGAACCGGCACTCCCACCGGACTTTCCGGGAGCTGCTGCCCGGTCGTTGGCTGCCACTGCACTCCTCCGGTCGCAGGTTCTGACGCGCCCCCGTAACCCGCACTCGGTTCGTACGGACGGGCGAGACCAGGGCAAAGTCTACCGGCGGTCCTCCGCCTCCCGTGGGGCCTCTCGGCGACGGGAGCGCGGCAGCACCCGCAGCGCGTCCCCCATGTCGGCGACTTCCAGGACCTTCATGCCGGGCGGGACCTTGCCCGGATCGGTCGGTACGAGCGCGTGTGTGAAGCCCAGCCGGTGGGCCTCGGCGAGCCGGCGCTGCACGCCCGTGACACGTCTCACCTCGCCGGCGAGGCCCACCTCGCCGATGGCCACCAGGTTCTTCGGCAGCGGGGTGTCGCTCGCGGCGGAGGCGAGCGCCAGGGCGATGGCCAGGTCGGCGGCCGGTTCGGACAGCTTCACGCCGCCGACCGTCGCCGAGTAGATGTCCCGCTTGCCGAGCGCGCTGATCCGGCCGCGCTGCTCCAGGACGGCGAGCATCATCGACACCCGGGAGGTCTCCAGGCCGGACGTGGTGCGCCGCGGGGAGGGGATCTGGGAGTCGACCGTCAGGGCCTGGACCTCGGCCACCAGCGGGCGGCGGCCCTCCAGCGTGACCGTGAGGCAGGTGCCCGGCACCGGCTCGTCACGCCTGGTCAGGAAGAGGCCACTGGGGTCGGCGAGGCCGGTGATGCCCTCGTCGTGCAGCTCGAAGCAGCCGACCTCGTCCGTGGCGCCGTAGCGGTTCTTCACGCCCCGCACCAGGCGCAGGCGCGCGTGCCGGTCGCCCTCGAAGTGCAGGACGACGTCCACCAGGTGCTCCAGCAGACGGGGGCCGGCGATCGCGCCGTCCTTGGTGACATGGCCCACGAGCAACGTGGACATGCCGCGTTCCTTGGAGGCCCGGATCAGCGCCCCGGCGACCTCGCGGACCTGGGCCATGCCGCCGGGGGCGCCCTCGATCTGAGGGGAGGCCACCGTCTGCACCGAGTCGAGGACCAGCAGGGACGGCTTGACCTCGTCCAGGTGGCCGAGGACGGCGGACAGATCGGTCTCGGCGGCCAGATACAGATCGTCGTCGATCGCGCCGATGCGGTCGGCGCGCAGCCGCACCTGGCTCGCCGACTCCTCACCGGTGACGTAGAGGGTGCGGTGCTCCCCGCTCGCCGCCTTCGCGGCCACGTCCAGCAGCAGGGTGGACTTGCCGACCCCCGGCTCGCCCGCGAGCAGCACCACCGCGCCGGGCACCAGGCCGCCGCCGAGTACCCGGTCCAGCTCGGGCACGCCGGTCGAGCGGGCCGTGGCCTGCCGCCCGTCGACCTGGCCGATGGGCAGCGCGGAGGCGCTGACCCGGCCGGGTGCCGTCGTCCGCACCGCGGGCGCGCCGTACTCCTCGACCGTCCCCCACGCCTGGCACTCGGGGCAGCGGCCGAGCCACTTGGCCGTCTGCCAGCCGCACTCGGTGCAGCGGTAGGACGGGCGGTCCTTGGAGGTCTTGGTGCGGGCAGCCATGCGCAAACCGTAGCCCGAGGCACTGACAACGCGGGTGGGGGGGCGCGTGCGGGCGGCCCCGTCCCGCACCGCCCGTCCGCGTCCGGCAGGGCACCACGGCCCGCTGTCCCCTTATGAGGGATCGTTTCACCCGTACGGATTAAATGAGCTCAAGCTTCCCTAAGGGGCACTCTGCCGCCGCCTACGGTCGCACGGGTGATGAGCAGCAGTTCGCAGACCACCACCCGCAGCACCGGCGCGCACCGGGTGCACCGCGAGGCGCGCGACCGCGCCGCCGCGCGCACCCTGGCCCAGCGGCAGCCGGGGCCCTACGAGCCGTACCTGGACGGTCTGTTCACCTACTGCCTGTCCGTGCTGTGCGACCACGACGCGGCCACCGCCGCCCTCGGCGACGTGCTCGCCCTGGCCGAGCGGCGCGGGCACCGCGTCCCGGAGTCGGCCGGCGACCACCGGGCCTGGCTGTACGCGCTGGCCCGCTGGGCGTGTCTGCGCAAGCTGGCCGAGGCCAAGCAGAAACGTCAGGCCACCCACGCGGCGGGCCGCGGCGGAGCCGGAAAAGAGGCCCCCGCGCCGCCCGTGGCCCCGGGAGTCCAGGAGCAGCGGCGCCGCGAACTCGCCCTGCTGGCCTGGCCGGAGGCGGCCGGCACCACCCCCGAACAGCGCGAGGCACTGGAGCTCGCCGTCCGCCACCACCTCGCGGCCCACGAGGTCGCCGCCGTCCTCGGCATGACCCCGGCCGCCGCCCGCGATCTGCTGGCCGCGGCGGCCTGCGAGGTCGAGCGCACCCGCGCCGCCCTCGCCGTGGTGGAGACCGGCGGCTGTCCCGGCGTGGCCCACCTCGTCGGCGACAGCCGGCTGGTCCTCAGCACCGCCCTGCGCCGCGAGCTGGTCCGGCACGTCGACGACTGCCCCCGCTGCCCGGTGCCACGGTCACCCCCGAGGCCCTCCCCGTCCTGGAGGCGCCCCGCGCGGCCCTGCACGGGGCCCTGGCGCACCACCGCCGCGCGCGGGGCGCCGCCGTGCCCCGCTTCGACCGGCGCGGCTTTCCGATGGACCCCAAGGACCGCGCGGCGCGCCGCGACCGCATCCGCGCGCGTGCCGTCACCACGACGGTCGTCGCCACGGTCGTGGCGGCCCCCGTCCTCGCCCTCTGGGCCGCCTACCGGGGCGGGCCGGACGGTGGCGAGGACGGCCGCTCCGCGAGCGCGCGCGAGGCCCAGAGCCCCGACGCGCTCGGCGGCGACACCACCGGCGGCTACGAGAACGCGGGGAACGCCAGGCCGAAACCCGGCCCCCGGATCGGCACGGACGGCCGGCCGGACGTCTCCGTGGAGGTCGTCAGCGTTGCCGGGGCCGACCGGAAGGGCGCCGGCCACCTCGCGGTCGGCGCTGCCAACGACGGCGACACGAGCCTGATCACCCTCGCCGCCTCCGGCCCGTCCCCGGTGCACTGGTCCGCGTCCACCACCGCGGGCTGGCTCTACCTCAGCCAGTCCTCGGGAACCCTCCGGCCCGGCGAGACCCTGACGATCAAGGTGTACGTCGACCATCTGCGCGAGCCCGCCGGCCACTGGCACGCGCGGGTGGCGATCGCCCCGGCCGGCGCGGTGGTCACCATCGACGGCTACGGCA
>NZ_JBLEBI010000178.1:0-14167 GCF_047340315.1 Streptomyces sp. AF1A | reverse complement strand
GGAAACCGGACGGGGCCCTCGGCCACGGCTCGCTCAGTCCTCGTACGCGTCCAGCGGCGGGCAGGAGCAGACCAGGTTGCGGTCGCCGAAGGCCTGGTCGATGCGGCGCACCGGCGGCCAGTACTTGTCTGCGGCCGAGACACCGGCCGGGAAGACGGCCTCCTCACGGCTGTAGGCGTGCTTCCAGTCGCCGCCGAGCGCGGCCGCGGTGTGCGGCGCGTTGCGCAGCGGGTTGTCCTCGGCCGGCCAGTCGCCCGAGCCGACCTTCTCGATCTCCGCGCGGATGGCGATCATCGCGTCGCAGAAGCGGTCCAGCTCGGCGATGTCCTCCGACTCGGTCGGCTCGATCATCAGCGTGCCCGCCACCGGGAAGGACATGGTCGGCGCGTGGAAGCCGTAGTCGATGAGGCGCTTGGCCACGTCGTCCACGCTCACGCCGGTCGCCTTGGTCAGCGGGCGCAGGTCGATGATGCACTCGTGCGCGACCAGGCCGCCGGGGCCGGTGTAGAGCACCGGGTAGTGCGGCTCGAGGCGCTTGGCGATGTAGTTCGCCGAGAGCACGGCCACCTGCGTGGCCCGCTTGAGTCCCTCGCCGCCCATCAGGCGGACGTACGCCCAGGAGATCGGCAGGATGCCCGCGGAGCCCCAGGGAGCGGCCGAGATCGGGCCGACACCGGTCTCCGGGCCGGCGGCCGGCTGCAGCGGGTGGTTCGGCAGGTACGGCGCGAGGTGCTCGCGGACCGCGACCGGGCCGACGCCGGGGCCACCGCCGCCGTGCGGGATGCAGAAGGTCTTGTGCAGGTTCAGGTGGGAGACGTCACCGCCGAAGTGGCCCGGCTTGGCGAGGCCGACCAGCGCGTTCAGGTTCGCGCCGTCGACGTACACCTGGCCGCCGGCGTCGTGGACCCGGGCGCAGATGTCGGCGACGTGCTCCTCGAACACGCCGTGCGTGGACGGGTAGGTGATCATCAGCACCGCCAGTTCGTCGCGGTACTGCTCGATCTTCGCCCGCAGGTCCTCGACGTCGATCTCGCCGTCCTCGGCGGTCTTGACGACGACGACCTTCATGCCGGCCATCGCGGCGCTGGCGGCGTTGGTCCCGTGCGCGGACGACGGGATGAGGCAGACGGTGCGCTGGTCGTCGCCGTTGGCCCGGTGGTAGCCGCGGACGGCCAGGAGGCCGGCCAGCTCGCCCTGCGAACCGGCGTTCGGCTGGAGCGAGACCTTGTCGTAGCCGGTGACCTCGGCGAGCCGGTCCTCCAGCTCGCGGATGAGCGTGAGGTAGCCCTCGGCCTGCTCGGCGGGCGCGAACGGGTGCAGCTGCCCGAACTCCGGCCAGGTGACCGGCTCCATCTCGGTGGTCGCGTTGAGCTTCATGGTGCAGGAGCCCAGCGGGATCATGCCGCGGTCGAGCGCGTAGTCGCGGTCGGCGAGCTTGCGCAGGTAGCGCAGCATCGCCGTCTCGGAGCGGTGCTCGTGGAAGACCGGGTGGGTGAGGTAGTCGTCGGAGCGCAGCAGCCCCTCGGGCAGGGTGTCCGCGGCGGCCGCGTCCAGCGCCTCGATGTCGGCCTCGACGCCGAAGGCGTTCCAGACGGCGGCGAGCCGGGCGCGGTTGGTGGTCTCGTCGCAGGCCACGGAGACGTGGTCGGCGTCGACGAGGTGCAGGTTGACCCCGTTCTCCCGGGCGGCGGCGACGACCTCGGCGGCCCTGCCGGGCACGCGCGCGGTGAGGGTGTCGAAGTAGGCGCCGTGGACGATCTCGACGCCGCCGGCCTTGAGGCCCTCGGCGAGGATCGTGGCGTAACGGTGGGTGCGGCGGGCGATCGTCCTGAGCCCCTCGGGACCGTGGTACACGGCGTACATGCCGGCCATCACGGCGAGCAGCACCTGCGCGGTGCAGATGTTGCTGGTGGCCTTCTCGCGGCGGATGTGCTGCTCACGCGTCTGCAGGGCGAGCCGGTAGGCCTTGTGCCCGTCGGCGTCGACGGACACGCCGACGAGCCGTCCGGGCAGGCTGCGCGCGAACTTCTCCTGCACGGCCATGTAGCCGGCGTGCGGACCGCCGAAGCCCATCGGCACGCCGAAGCGCTGGGTGGTGCCGACGGCGATGTCCGCGCCCAGCTCGCCCGGAGAGGTCAGCAGGGTCAGCGCGAGCAGGTCGGCGGCGACGGTGACCAGGGCGCCCAGCTCGTGCGCCTGGTCGATGACCGGCTTGATGTCGCGTACGGCGCCGGAGGCGCCCGGGTACTGGATCAGCACGCCGTTGATCTCGCGTGCGGCGATGTCGGCCGGGATGCCCTCGCTGAGGTCAGCCACGACGACCTCGACGCCGGTCGGCTCGGCACGCGTCTCGATGACGGCGATGGTCTGCGGCAGCGCGTCCGCGTCGACCAGGAACAGGCCCTTCTTGTTCTTGCCCATGCGCCGGGACAGCGCCATGGCCTCGGCGGCGGCCGTGCCCTCGTCCAGCAGCGAGGCGCCCGAGGTGGGCAGACCCGTCAGGTCGGCGACCATGGTCTGGAAGTTCAGCAGGGCCTCCAGACGGCCCTGGGAGATCTCCGGCTGGTACGGCGTGTACGCCGTGTACCAGGCCGGGTTCTCCATGACGTTGCGCAGGATCACGGGCGGGGTGAACGTGCCGTGGTAGCCCAGGCCGATCATGGAGCCGAGGACCTGGTTGCGGTCGGCGAGCGCGCGCAGTTCGGCGAGCACCTCGGCCTCGGTGCGGGCGCCCGGCAGGTCCAGGGCGTCGGCGTTCTTGATCACATCCGGCACCGCGGCGGCCGTCAGCTCGTCGAGGGAGCCGTAGCCGACCGACGCGAGCATCTTGGCCCGCGCCTCCTGGTCGGGCCCGATGTGGCGCTGCTCGAAGGGGATGCCCGCTTCGAGCTCGGAGAGCGGAATGCGATGGGCGGTCATTGCGGAGGCCTCCTGGTCTGACGCGACCTTCGAGGGGCACCACGGCATGGGTACCCCGACGGCCTCCCCCTCTGTCATCTCAACCTGAGAGCTTCACCGGGTGCCCCAGGGGGCCCCGGCTTTCACCGTCGGTGAGGGCGGACGCCGTCGACATCCGCCCTGCTTTCCAGAGTGACCTCGTCCGTGCGGTACGTGGGCCTGAGAGATTCCGGGGAGGATTTGCTCCTTCGGCGCCTCCGTGGTGGTCGGAGGACTCTCCCGCACGGGGTCAGCAGCCGCTGTCAGCCTACCAGCGAGGTCAACGCAGGGGCCTTCGAGTGGCCGCCTGCGCGAATGTGCTCTTTTGTAGTGCTTACGGATGACTGCGACCAGTGGAGGGAGAGGGGCCGTGCAGACCGACATCGATCCGCGCAACCTGATCGGCCGCAAGGCGTTCGACCGCAATGGCACCAAGATCGGCACCATCGACGAGGTGTATCTCGACGACGCGACCGGCGTGCCCGAATGGGCGGCCATACGAACCGGCCTGTTCTCCCGGGACGCGTTCGTCCCGCTGGAACCGAGCGAGCTCATCGAGGGCGCCCTCCACGTCCCGTTCGACCGAGCGCTGATCAAGGATGCCCCGGACTTCGGCGTGGGCCGCCATCTCTCCCCCGAGCAGGAACTCCAGCTCTACCACCACTACGGGCTCGATGTGGCGCCCCCTCCCTCCGTCCCGGACCACGACTTCGGGAAGCTGGCGGGGTCGGAGGAGACCTGATCCGCGACCAGCGGCAGCGGATCGGCGGGCTCCAGCGCGGGATCGTCGACGGAGAACGTACGCACCCGCCCCGGGGCCGACTGCGGGGTCTCGAACCGCACGGTGACCCGCCCGAGGCCGCTGCCCTGCACCCAGCCGGGACCGTGCTCGGCGTGCCGCACGTCCTGCCCGGCGCGCCAGTGCCGTTCGTCCGGCTCCGGATGCTCCGCGACGGCCCGGACCGCGCCCTCCTCCGGCTCCTGCGCCACAGGCACCGGCATGGCCTGCGCGAACAGGTCCTCCTGCGTGTAATCGGCGAGCCCTGACACACCCACGCCCAGCAGCCGCACCCCGCCCGTGGTGTCCACGGAGTCCAGCAGCCGCGCGGCCGCCTCCCGGACGACCGCCGGATCGTCCGTGGGCCCGCGGAGCGTCTCCGAACGGGTCAGGGTGGAGAAGTCGTAGCGCCGCACCTTCAGCACGATGGTCCGTCCGGACAGCCGCGCGCCGCGCAGCCGTCCCACGCACCGGTCGGCGAGCCGCCGCACCTCCAGGCCGATCCGCAGCCGGTCGTGGATGTCGACGTCATAGGTGTCCTCGACCGACACCGACTTGGCCTCCCGCTCCGCCACGACGGGCCGGTCGTCACGGGCCAGGGCCATGGCGTACAGGGCCTGCCCGTGCGCCTTGCCGAGCAGACGCACGAGTTCGTCCTCGCCCGCTTCGGCCAGCTCCTCGACCGTGGTGATCCCCGCCCGCCGCAGATGGTCACCGGTGGCCGGCCCCACCCCCGGCAACGTGCGCACGGTGAGCGGACCCAGCAGGGCGCGCTCCGTCCCCGGCTGGATGAGCACCAGGCCGTCCGGCTTGGCCTGCTCGGAGGCGATCTTGGCGAGCATCTTGGAGGCGGCGAGGCCGACCGAGCCGGTGAGCCCCGTGACCGCGCGGATGTCGGCGCGCAGCTTCACGCCCGTCAGCCGCGCCGACTCCGCGTCCCAGGCGGTGCCCCCGGCCTCCAGGTCCACGAACGCCTCGTCCAGGCTGAGCGGCTCCACCAGCGGCGACAGCTCCCGCAGCAGCGCCATCACCTGCTCGCTGATCGACCGGTACACGTGGAAGCGCGGCGCGAGGTACGCGGCGTTGGGGGCCAGCCGGCGCGCCTGAGCCATGGGCATCGCCGAGTGGACCCCGAAGACCCGTGCCTCGTACGACGCCGTGGCCACCACCCCACGTGGCCCGAGCCCGCCCACGACGACCGCCTTCCCGCGCAGGCTCGGCTTGGCTGCCTGTTCCACCGACGCGTAGAAGGCATCCATGTCGAGATGCAGGATCGTGGGCGCGTTTCTCACAGCTCCGATGCTGCACCACGGCACTGACAACGCGGCGGCACCCGAGGTTCCTGCTCAGCGGACCGTCAGACCGCCCGGTTGCGGCGCCGCGCCAGCTCGTCGGCCGGGTTGTGACCGACCAGGGTCTCCCCCGTGTCGATACGCTCCCCGTGCAGCTGGGACAGAGCGCTCTCGACGTCCCGCCACACCACGCCGATGGCGATTCCGAAGATGCCCTGGCCCCCCTGGAGCAGCGCGTGGACCTCGTCCGGCGAGGTGCACTCGTACACCGTCGCCCCGTCGCTCATGAGGGTCATGCGCTCCAGGTCGCGAAAACCGCTCTCCCTGAGGTGCCGGACGGCCGTACGGATGTTCTGGAGCGAGACCCCGGTGTCCAGGAACCGCTTGACGATCTTCAGGACGACGACGTCCCGGAAGCTGTACAGACGCTGGGTGCCCGACCCGTACGCGGGCCGCACGCTCGGCTCCACCAGGCCCGTGCGGGCCCAGTAGTCGAGCTGCCGGTAGGTGATGCCCGCCGCCGCGCAGGCTGTGGGGCCGCGATAGCCGACCTGTTCGGATGTCATGGACGCCGCCCCTCCGCCGTTCGGCACCGCCGTCGGCCGCTGCCGGGCGTGATCCACCGCGCTGCTGTGCACCGGGTACGGGCCGCTCTCCCCCGCATCGCGCACGGGAGCACCCCCAGCCGTACCGTCGCCGCTGGTTCTCACGCCGACCTCCGTCCTTGACCTGCCTTCTCGACGGTAGGCAGTCACCAGGGGTGCGTCAACGATCGCCACACTCGGCACGCCGAGTGATAATCACCCAAGGAGTGGTTTCCCGTGTCCCACCGCGGGGAAAGGCTAGCCGAATGCGTTGACGGGGGACCGTCAGACGCTCTCAATGGCCGGTGGCATGTGACCGTGCGGTTGCCGCACCGCCCGCGGCGGGCCCTTCCGCCCGACCCGCCGCGACGGGCCCGGCCGGAGTGATCGTTGCCGTCGCGTGCCTGGCCGGGACGGTGAGGACCTGGTCCCGAGGTCCGGCGCCCCGTCGCACGCGGGCCATCTCGACGGCGGTCGCCTCCCGACGGCTTGATTGTCACGGGCGGCTGACGCGAGCCGGCGCCGGCTCACCACGGCCGGCGTTCACGGGACCCGACGCCCGCCCGCCACCGTGCTCACTGGCTGCTGGTGCCGAAGTCCTCGGGCGAGATCTGGTCGAGGAACTCGCGGAACTTCTCCACCTCGTCCTCCTGCTCGTCCGGGATGGCGATGCCCGCGTCGTCCAGCACCGTGTCGCTGCCGTAGATCGGCGTTCCGGTGCGCAGGGCCAGCGCTATGGCATCCGACGGGCGGGCACTGACCTCGACTCCGCTGGCGAAGACCAGCTCGGCGTAGAAGACGCCTTCCCGCAGGTCGGTGATGCGTACTTCGGTCAGCTCCTGGCCGACGGCCTCCAGCACGTCCTTGAACAGATCGTGGGTCAGCGGCCTGGCGGGCGCCATGCCCTGCTGGGCGAAGGCGATCGCCGTCGCCTCCCCCGGCCCGATCCAGATGGGGAGATAACGGTCGCCCCCCACTTCGCGCAGGAGCACGATCGGTTGGTTGGAGGGCATTTCGACCCGGACACCTACGACATCGAGCTCGTTCACACAGCAACCCTAGGCCGTGCTCGGGACGTTTGGGTAGTCGGGCCGGGAACAGGTGCCCGATCCAGCCGCCGCGCGCTCCAGCGCGTCACGGGAGCCGCACCCCGAGAGCGGTCGTGACCAGGGCCGCGTGCAGCTTCACGGTGAGCGCCGCCAGCTCCTTCGTCCGGGCCTCGGCATGTGCCCTGGTCTGCGGGTTGCGGTGCCGCTTGAGCGGTGCGACCACCTGGTCCACGAGCCCGGCCTCACGATCGGCGGCCGCCTTCATCACCCGAAGGTGGCGCGGCTCGATCCCGAACCGCCCCAGCTCGGCGACCAGCGAGGCCACGGTGACCGCCTCCGCGGCGTACGCACCGTCTTCCAGCGGAGCGATGAGCCCGTAGGACTCCCACTCCTCCAGCGCCTCCTCGTCGATGTCCGCGGCCGCCAGCAGCTCGGCCCTGCCGACCCGCGCGACCGTCCGCGCCTCCTGCGGCTGCGGTGCGTCGTCGTCCCCGCTGCGCTGGCGCCCGACCACGGGCAGCGGGACGGCCTCGCCCCGCTCCATGGCGTCCAGGTGCTCGCGGATCACCTTGAGCGGCAGGTAGTGGTCCCGCTGCATTCTCAGGACGTGCCCGAGGCGCTCGACGTCACCGGCGCTGAACTTGCGGTACCCCGAAGGGGTCCGCTGCGGCTCGATGAGCCCCTCCGACTCCAGGAAGCGGATCTTGGAGATGGTGACTTCGGGAAACTCGTCGCGCAGCACGTTCAGCACCGTGCCGATGCTCATCAGCCCACTGTCCCTGGCGGCGGTACCGCTTCCGGCACCGCCGCTCGGTGTTTGAAGCATGGACCTTCCCTGGGGGTGCCCCCCGGGCCGAGCCCGGGGGCGGGTCAGATGCCCTGCCGGCTCGCGTAGAACACCAGCCGGTACTTGCCGATCTGCACCTCGTCACCGTTCTGCAGGGCGACCTGGTCGATCCGCTCGCGGTTGACGTACGTGCCGTTCAGGCTGCCGACGTCGGCGACGGTGAACGAGCCGTCCGGGGAGCGGCGGAACTCCACGTGCCGACGCGAGACCGTCACGTCGTCCAGGAAGATGTCGCTCTGCGGGTGCCGGCCGGCCGTCGTCAGGTCGCTGTCCAGCAGGAACCGGCTGCCCGAGTTCGGTCCCCTGCGCACCACCAGCAGGGCCGAGCCCATCGGTAGCGCGTCGACCGCGGCCTGCGCCTCCGGGGACAGCATCGGCACCGCCGTCTGTCCTGTCGTCTCGGCGTCGTAGGCCTCGATACCGGAGATCGAGATCGTGGACGTCGTCTCGGAGGCGCGCTCGGGCGCCACTCCGGGACGCAGCGGCGCGCCGCAGTTGGAACAGAAGCGCGCGTTCTCCGCGTTGCGGTTACCGCACCTCGTACACACCAGGGCCGACATCGACGGATCCTCCTGCCGCGGCTGCCCCGCCGGGGCGTTGGACGCGTACGGGCCCGGAGCGAACCCTCCACCCGTACCTGAGGTTGACGGTTGCCCGAAACCTATGCCGCCGGACTGTGCAGGGTCAACAGACGCCGCGCCCTGACCTCCCGAAATGTCACCGCCCGGACCAGCCACCTGGTCGCGGAACAGCGGGCGCCGACCCTCCGCGTCGGGCTGTGCGCGATGACGGGCGGTCGCGTTGTCGCTGCCCTCTCGCGCGCTCTTGCCGAACAACTTCGCAAACAACTTCACGGGCGATTCCCCTTGACCGAAACAGACCCGCCCGTGGGGCAGGACGAACCCTGATTGCCTACACCGGCCGACCCGGACATCCTCACAACGTCCGTGCCCACCAGACAGTTTCCACCACGCACCACATCTTCGGTGCGCCGACCCCCCGCAACCTCATGCCCCTGCCGGACGTCCCCCATGCACCACCGGCTCACCGGGAGGACGACCGAGCGTAGTCAGGCCGCTTCGCCTGTCGCAAGGCATCCACGACGATCTTGTCGGACCGCTCTACGGTCACCGTGGCCTGCTCCTTCTCCAGAGTCTGCACCACGCCCCCCGGGATGTTCAGCGCCGGCTCGAGGTCCTGCGGTTTGCCGATCACCTGAAAACGATACGGTGCGTTGATCTTCTTCCCGTCCACGCTCACGCTCTTGCCGGAGTCCGTGAAATAGGTGTTCGTCACCACACGCACCCCGTTGACCTGGATCGCCTCCGCACCGGCCGCGCGCAGCTCCTGGATCGCGTCGAGCAGCATGTCCGCCCGGACCGCCCCCTTCGTGTCCTCGATCGTCATGGTGATGCCGGGACCCTCGGCCGCCACGGTGCCCGCGAGAATGCCGAGTTGCTGCTCCTTCTCGGCAGTCTGCTTGCGCGCCTCCGCGGCCTGGTCGGAGCTGCTCTGCAGCTCCTGACGCTGCTTTTCCAGTCCCTGCTTCTCGTCCTCAAGACGCTGAGTACGCGAATCCAGTTCATCGAGGATGCGAACAAGATCTTCCTGACGTGCGCCACGCAGCGCGCTGTCACTGTCGCTGTTCGACGCCACCTGCACGGCCAGACCGAAACCGAGACCGAACAGCAGGACCGCGACGATGAGTTGGGCGCGCGAGGCCCGCGGCGGCCACAGCCCCTTGAGCAGCCGCTGCCGCCCGGTCAGCGACTCCCGCGGCTCCTCCTCGGCCCCCTGCCCGGCGTCGGCCGCCGGCGCGGGGACCTCGGCCGGCAGTTCCCTGCGGAGTCGATTCTCCGGCTGCCCCGGCCCTGCGTCGCGGTCGCCAGGGCCCACCCCGCCGGTCCCGCCGCGCTCGGCGCCGTGATCGTCCTGCTTGCGCTGCTCGTTCCGGTCGTCCCGGTTGTTCTGATCGCTCATCGCCTCACGCCCGGAACACGTGCCGCCGGATCGCCGCGGCGTTGGAGAAGATCCGGATGCCGAGGACGACCACGACGCCCGTGGACAGCTGCGCCCCCACGCCCAACTTGTCGCCCAGGAACACGATCAACGCGGCGACGACCACGTTGGACAGGAACGACACCACGAAGACCTTGTCGTCGAAGATGCCGTCGAGCATCGCCCGCAGACCACCGAACACGGCGTCCAGCGCCGCGACGACGGCGATCGGCAGATAAGGCTCGACGACCGCCGGAACCTCGGGCCGGACCAACAGGCCGGCCACGACTCCCACGACGAGGCCCAGTACGGCGATCACGATGTGCCCTTCTCACTCTTCTCGGCGTTCGGCTTGGCTGTGCGTACGATCACACTCGGTGCGGCGGGCAACCGGACGTCGCCCTCCGTGGAGATGGTGGCGCGGATACCGTAGTTCTGCTCCAGAGCATGCAGATACAGCCCGTCGGCGCCGTTCTGGAACCCGGTGCTCAGCTTCTCCCCGTCCCCCACCGCCAGCACCGTGTACGGCGGCACCAGCGGCCTGTTGTCGACCAGTATCGCGTCACCCGCGGCCCTGATCGCGGACAGGGCCGTCAGCCGCTGCCCGTTGATCGAGACGGCCTCGGCGCCCGCGGCCCACAGCCCGTTGACCACGCGCTGCATGTCACGGTCGCGCACCCGCCCGGTGTCGGAGAACCCCGCCGTCTCCCGCGGATTCGTCCCGTCCCCGCCGGTCGTGGCCTCCTTGGCGTCGTTCACGACGAGCTTGACGCCCGGTCCGTGCACCTCCGTGGCGCCGGACAGCAGGCCCACCAGGTCCGCCTGAGCGCTCCCGCCGCTCGACCTCAGCGCCGCCCGCTGCCGCGCACTGACGTCGTCACGCAGGTCGTCCACGGTGCGCTCGAGCTTGTCCGCACCCGCGGTCTGGCTGTCGATGCGGTCGATCAGCTCCTGGCGCTCCTTGGCCACCACCGGCGCCGCCACATGCGCCTGCGCCGCCCCGACGGTCACGACCAGCGCGGCCAGGACGAGACCGGCCGCGAGGCCCAGCTTCGCCCTGAGCGTCTTCGGCAGGCCGCCCTCGCCCCGCGACCTCTTCCGGGCGGCGGCCTCGGCGTACCCGTCGTCGAGGCTGTGATCCATGACGTTGGTGATCAACGACATGGAGGCGTCCGGACGCTGCGGCCGCACGGGGCTGCTCCGAACGGGGGGTTGCTGCGGCATGTCGCACATCGTCGCATGTCGCGAGCAGTACCTCCGAATGGCCCCACCGGCGTGCCGGACAGGCCCCCTTGCGGGACACTTGTCCGGCACGCACGCGTGCAGGACTTTTGCGCTCCTGCACCTCCGGGTGCTACCGCCCGGCGCTGTCCACGACGGCCGACCACTCGTCGAGCAACGCCTGCGCGGACGCGTCGTCGGGGCCCTCGGCCCACAGGTGCGTGACCGCCTCGGCCGGGTCGGGCAACACCATCACCCAGCGCCCATCCGTCTCGACCACCCGCACACCGTCCGTGGTGTCGACAAAGCGATCGCCGGCCGCCTCGACCACCCGGCGCATGACGAGCCCCTTCACGGCCCACGGCGTGGCCAGGTCCCGCTTCAGCACATGCGCCCGCGGGATCCGCGCATCGATCTGGCTCAGCGTGAGCTGCGTGCGCGCAACCAGGCCGATCAGCCGTACGAAGGCGGCCGTGCCGTCGTACACGCTGCTGAACTCGGGGACGATGAACCCGCCCTTGCCGTCGCCACCGAAGATGGTGCCTTCCTCGCCGCCCACGCGCGTGAGGTCGTCGGGCGAGGTCGTGGTCCACTCCACCTGGGTGCCGTGATACGCGGCCACCTGCTCGGCGATCCGGGTCGTGGTGACAGGCAGCGCCACCCGGCCGCTGCGCCGCTCCGCGGCCACCAGGTCCAGCATCACCAGCAGCGCACGGTCGTCCTCGATGATCCGGCCCTTCTCGTCCACGAGCGACAGCCGCTCGCCGACGGGGTCGAACCGCACGCCGAAGGCCGCGCCCGACGACGCAACGATTTCGCCCAGCCGCACCAGTCCGCTGCGCCGCATCTCGGCCGTCTCGGTGGGCCTGGACTCGTCGAGACCGGGATTGATGGTCAGCGAGTCGACTCCGAGCTTGCCCAGCAGGCTGGGCAACACGAGGCCGGCGCTGCCGTTGGAGGCGTCCACGACGACCTTCATGCCCGACTCGGCTATCCCGGTCGTGTCGACGTTGCGCAGCAGCGATCCGGTGTACGAGTCGAAGACGCTCGCCGGGAAGTACAGGTCGCCGATCTCTCCGGGGAACGCCCGCCGGTACTCCTGCCGCGCGAAGACACGGTCCAGCTTGCGCTGGCTGCCCTGCGACAGGTCCGCTCCCTGACTGTCGAAGAACATGATGTCGACCGAGTCCGGGATGCCGGGCGAGGTACGGATCATGATGCCGCCCGCGCTGCCCCGCGCGGTCTGCTGCCGGGCCACGGGCAGCGGCACGTTCTCCAGGTCCCGTACGTCGATGGCGCTGGCCTGGAGCGCGGAGATGACCGCGCGCTTGAGCGCTCGCGCGCCGCGGGAGTGGTCACGGGCGGTGGTGACCGTGGAGCCCTTCTTGAGGGTGGTCGCATAGGCACCGGCGAGCCGCACCGCCAGCTCGGGCGTGATCTCCACGTTCAGGATGCCGGTCACCCCGCGTGCGCCGAAGAGATGTGCCTGTCCCCTGGACTCCCAGATGACCGAGGTGTTGACGAACGCGCCGGCCTCGATCGTCTTGAAGGGATACACGCGGACGTTGCCCTGCACGATCGATTCTTCACCGATCAGGCACTCGTCCCCGATGACCGCCCCGTCCTCGATCCGCGCGGCACGCATGATGTCGGTGTTCTTGCCGACGACGCAGCCACGCAGATTGCTGTGCTGCCCGACATAGACGTTGTCGTGCACCACGGCCTTGTGCAGGAAGGCGCCGCTCTTCACGACGACGTTGGAACCGACGACGGTGTGTTCACGGATCTCCGCGCCGGCCTCGACCTTGGCGTAGTCGCCGATGTACAGCGGTCCGCGCAGCACGGCATCGGGATGCACCTCGGCACCCTCCGCCACCCACACACCCGGGGAGATCTCGAAGCCGTCGATGTCGACGTCGACCTTGCCCTCGAGGACGTCCGCCTGGGCCTTCACATAGCTCTCGTGCGTGCCGACGTCCTCCCAGTAACCCTCGGCGACATAGCCGTAGATCGGCTTGCCCTCCTTCATCAACTGCGGGAAGACATCGCCGGACCAGTCGACCGGAACGTCGGCTTCGACGTAGTTGAAGACCTCGGGCTCCATCACATAGATGCCCGTGTTCACGGTGTCGGAGAAGACCTGCCCCCAGGTCGGCTTCTCCAGGAAACGCTCGACCTTCCCTTCCTCGTCGACGATGGTGATGCCGAACTCCAGCGGATTGGGCACCCGGGTCAGACAGACCGTGACCAGCGCGCCCTTCTCCTTGTGGAAATTGATCAGCTCCGTGAGGTCGAAGTCGGTCAGGGCATCACCGGAGATGACGAGGAAAGCATCGTCTTTCAACGCCTCTTCGGCGTTCTTGACGCTTCCGGCGGTACCGAGTGGCTTCTCCTCATTGGCATAGGTGAGCTCCATTCCGAGCTCTTCGCCGTCACCGAAGTAGTTCTTGACGAGCGATGCAAGGAACTGCACGGTGACGACGGTCTCGGTGAGCCCGTGCCTTTTGAGCAGCCGTAGCACGTGCTCCATGATCGGGCGATTGGCCACGGGCAGGAGCGGCTTGGGCATGCTAGAGGTCATGGGGCGCAGGCGAGTGCCTTCGCCCCCGGCCATCACGACGGCCTTCATGTCGGAAGCGTCCTCCTCCAAGAGACGACGGTCTAGCCGACTTCACCCGTCCAGATTGTCCCGCACTTTTCCACCGCGGGCCATCGAGGCGTTACGTCAGGACAATCGCCGAGCTCAGTCGGCCATGGCGTCCGCACGTACCAAACGGCGGACTTGTACCACGTAGAGCACTCCTGCCCACCAGTAGAGGGTTGTACCCCACCCGGCGAACGCCCATCCGAAAATTGCGGCGAGTGACGCGATCCAACCATGCCCGTCACTGAGGAGCAGGAGCGGGAAGGCGTACATCAGGTTGAAGGTGGCTGCCTTCCCCAGGAAGTTCACCTGCGGCGGCGGATACCCGTGCCGGCGGAGGATGCCCACCATCACCAGGAGCATCAACTCTCGGGCCAGCAGGAGGGCCGTCAGCCAGAGAGGGAGGATCTCCCGCCAGGTGAGGCCCACCAGCGTGGAAAGAACGTACAGACGGTCGGCAGCGGGATCCAGGAGCCGGCCGAGGCTGCTGATCTGATTCCAACGCCGGGCGAGCTTGCCGTCCAGGTAGTCGCTGACCCCGCTGAAAGCCAGCACGAGCAGAGCCCAGCCATCGCTCTTGGGGCCGCCGAACTCCGGCCTGAGGATCAACCACAGGAAGACGGGTACGCCGACGAGCCGTGCCATGCTGAGGATGTTGGGGATGGTGAGGACCCGGTCCGTCTGGACACGGGTCTCCTGGACCTCCACCCGGGGGCCTCCTGTGCGAAACGAGCCAACGATGCTCCCTGACCCTACCTCAACGCAAAAAAGCTCCGGCTCTCGGGCGGTGAGCCCAAGGGCCGGAGCTGTAAAAGGA
>NZ_JBLEBI010000177.1:0-14211 GCF_047340315.1 Streptomyces sp. AF1A | reverse complement strand
GACGCGAGGACGCGCCGTCCGGCGGCCGGCAGAACGGAAACCATGCCCTGCCCAACGCCCGCGCGCCCCCGACGTTGCGCCACGCGGCGCGCCCGCCGCCCCGCCGGGGGAAGCCCTTTGCCCTGCGGCATGCCTGCCTAGTACCGTGGGGGGCGATTGGTGACACCGCACCCGCCTGTGTCATCATCTGCACGCACCACTCGCGCGCTCGCGTGAGCGGTTGTGCTGGAGGCGTCGCCTAGTCCGGTCTATGGCGCCGCACTGCTAATGCGGTTTGGGCCTTAAAGCCCATCGAGGGTTCAAATCCCTCCGCCTCCGCACCGATCCCGAAGCCCCGGTCCCAGGACCGGGGCTTCGGCGTTCCCGGCCCCCGCCCGCCCCTCTTCCCCGCCACACCCCTGTCTCAGGCGTTTACGCAGGTCACAAGGGGTGCGCGGAATGGATTTCACATGACGGCGGCAGTCATGTAATGTTCTTCCTGTCGCCGAGAGCGGGCCGGAAGGGCCGGGACCGGCGGCAAAACAAAAGAACAAGCACTCGTAGCTTAACGGATAGAGCATCTGACTACGGATCAGAAGGTTGCAGGTTCGAATCCTGCCGAGTGCGCACAGGTGAGAGGCCCCGGAGAGATCCGGGGCCTCTGGCGTTTCCGGGGCGCACAGCTGCGAAGTACGGCAATGGCGCCGGACAGCCTTCCGAGCGCGGCGCGCGTGTGCGCCGTCCAGCGATGGCCGGACGTCCTTGTCGACCGCGGCTCCCGAAGGCTCTCCGAACGGTCTCACTCAGACCGGGAGGCCGACGGGGCGGACGGACGACGGGACGTCGGCAGGGAGTTGCGGTACGCCAGCGGCAGCACAACGGCCCCTGACCGATTTCGGTCAGGGGCCGTTCAACTGCGCGGTGGGTGTGGGATTTGAACCCACGGTGACATCGCTGCCACGACGGTTTTCAAGACCGTTCCCTTAGGCCGCTCGGGCAACCCACCTCGCTCCGCCCGCCCTGGGGGCGGAGCGGGTACAGACTACCGGCCCCCGGTGGATCATGGGGGTGCGGTCCGCGCGCACCGGTGCCGCGTGCGCGGGCGCGGGGAGGTCAGTTGTCGCCCACCCTGGCGCCCAGCGTCAGGTCGGCCGTGTGCTCCTGACCGCCGCGCTTGTAGGTGACGGTGACCTTGTCGCCGGGCTTGTGGGTCCAGATCTCGCCGATCAGCGTGGGGCCGCTGTCGATCACCGAGTCGTCGAGCTTGGTGATGACGTCACCGGGCTTGAGGCCGGCCTTGTCGGCCGGGCCGCCCGGCTCGACCGCGGAGGCGCCGGCCGCGCCCTGGTCCGTGATCTTCGCGCCCGCGGTGGAGTCCTCCAGGGAGACGGACGCGCCGATCTTGGCGTACACCGGCTTGCCGGTCTTGATCAGCTGCTGGGCGACGTACTTGGCCTGGTTGATCGGGATGGCGAAGCCGAGGCCGATCGAGCCGGACTGGCCCGAGCCGAAGCCGCCGCTGCCGGTCGACTGGATCGCCGAGTTGATGCCGATGACCGCGCCGGAGGCGTTCAGCAGCGGTCCGCCGGAGTTGCCCGGGTTGATGGACGCGTCGGTCTGCAGGGCACTCATGTACGACGCCTTGCTGCTGGAGCTGCCGTCGCTGGAGGCCACGGGGCGGTTCTTGGCGCTGATGATGCCGGTGGTCACCGTGTTGGACAGGCCGAAGGGGGCGCCGATGGCGATGGTCTCGTCGCCGACGGCCACCTTGTCGGAGTCGCCGAGGGCCAGCGGCTTGAGGTCCGACGGCGGGTTCTTGAGCTTGATGACCGCCACGTCGTAACCCTGTGCGTGGCCGACGACCTCGGCGTCGTACTTCCGGCCGCTCGGGAACGTCGCCGTCAGCTTGCCGCCGTCGAGCGCGTCCGCCACCACGTGGTTGTTGGTGACGATGTGGCCCTGGGTGTCGAAGACGAACCCGGTGCCCGTGCCGCCCTCGCCGTTGGTGCCCTCGGCCTCGATGGTGACCGTGCTGGGCAGCGCCCGGGCGGCCACGTTGGCGATCGTGCCGGGCGCGCGCTTGACCTGGGAGGCGCTGTTGTCGGAGGCGGAGACCGTGGTCGAGCCGCTGCTGTCGTTGTCCTTGGCCAGGGTGTAGCCGATGCCGCCGCCCAGGCCGCCCGCGACGAGCGCGGCCACGAGCACCGCGGCGACCAGTCCGCCCCGCCCGTTGCGCGGCTTGGGGGCGGGCTGCTGGTACGACGCTCCCCATCCGGCACCGCCGCCCGCGCCCGCGTCGCCGTAGGCGGGCGTGCCGGGGGGCGGGGGCGGCCAGGCTCCGTCGGGGGCGGGCTGGGCGCCCCCGGCCGGGCCGTCCTGCGCGAAGGCGGCGGGGACGGGGCCCTGCGGGGGGTTACCGGGCACCGGCGGGAGGGGAGCCGTCGGCTCGTTCCCCCCGGGTGCCCCGGGTGCGGAGCCCTGCGGGGAGGCGTCGGGAGAGGCCACCGGCACGGGAGGTGCGGACGGGGCCGGGGGTACCGCGTTGCCCTCGTTCTCGGTGCTCACAGCTCTTCTCCTCGATCCACGGCTGTTGTTCTCGATCGCACTCGGTCACGCTCGTTCACGCTCGGCTGGGGCGCTCACGCTGATGTCGTGGCCCGTCGCGAGGCGGCTGCACATGGTCCTGCGTCCAGTGTTCCAGGTTTGTATGCAGTCAGCTTTTCCCACGGGCCGTCAGAGCACCATAAGCGGTGGCTGTGGGTCCGGGGCCACCCTTTACATAGGACGTTCCAGGCAAAAAATACATAAACGCGCACGATGCACTTCCCCGTTGGTCGCACGGACGCATGAGCGCCGCCCCGCGCACCTGGCGACGGTGGCACCATGACGCGGTGACCCACGCACGACAGCTCTCCGTCCAGGTCGTCGCCCACCGGGGCGCGTCCGAGGACGCACCCGAACACACCCTCGCCGCCTACAAGAAGGCGATCGAGGACGGCGCGGACGCCCTCGAGTGCGACGTACGGCTGACCGCCGACGGGCACCTGGTGTGCGTCCACGACCGACGGGTGAACCGTACCTCCAACGGCCGCGGCGCGGTGTCCGCCCTGGAGCTCGCCGATCTCGCCGCCCTGGACTTCGGCTCGTGGAAGACCCGGGAGGCCTGGCGCGGCCGGGACGAGGAGCCCGACTGGGAGCACCGTCCGGAAGACCGCGAGGAGACCTCCGTCCTCACCCTGGAGCGGCTGCTGGGGCTGGTCTCGGACGCCGGGCGGCGCGTGGAGCTGGCCATCGAGACCAAGCACCCCACGCGCTGGGCGGGCCAGGTCGAGGAGCGCCTGCTGACGCTGCTGAGGCGGTTCGGCCTGGACGCGCCCCCCTCGGCCGCCGAGTCCCCGGTCCGGATCATGAGCTTCTCGGCGCGCTCGCTGCACCGCGTACGGGCCGCCTCGCCGACGCTGCCGACGGTCTACCTGATGCAGTTCCTCTCGCCGCGGCTGCGCGAAGGGCGGCTGCCCGCGGGGGTGCGCATCGCGGGGCCGTCGATCCGGATCGTGCGCGGTCACCCCGGATATGTGGAGCGGCTGCAGCGGGCCGGCCACCAGGTGCACGTGTGGACCGTGAACGAGCCCGAGGACGTCGACCTGTGCGTCCGGCTCGGCGTCGACGCCATCATCACCAACCGCCCGCGCGCGGTGCTGGACCAGCTCGGCCGCTGACCGGCCGGAGCCGGGTGGGGGACGCAGTCGGGCGAGGACCGGCTTCCGCCCCATGACCGGAGCTCCGCGGCTGCCGGCTCCTTCACTCCCGGCCGCGACCGTCGAGATCCAGCCATGCGCCGGCCGCCCGAGGGCGGCTCGTCACGGGGAGTGCTCCGGCGCGTTCGCTGCGTGCACGACCGTGTCGAATGCGTCACCGGAAGGGGACTGGCCGGTTTCCGGTACAGACCGAGGGGGCATCCACACCGTGGCGTGGGGCGAAGGAGGTCTCGGGGGTGGCGTTGGTGGTGGCACAGGAGGTGCCCGCGTCGTCGAGCATGGCCGTACCCCATGGCCCTGCGGGCGTGGGGGAGGCGAGACGCCGGATGCGCGCGCAGCTGCGCGGCGGGGGCGTGTCCGAATCGGTTGTCGACGACGCCGTACTGATCCTTTCCGAGCTCTTGAGCAACGCCTGCAAGCACGGGCGGCCGCTGGGCGACGCCCCGGCCGGGGACGGTGACGTACGCGCCGCCTGGCGGGTCGACGAGCGGGGCCGCCTCGTCGTCGAGGTGACGGACGGCGGCGGTCCGACCCGCCCGGCGCCGGCCACCCCGTCGGTGACCGCGCACGGGGGCCGCGGGCTGAACATCATCACGGCCCTCGCCGACGACTGGGGCGTCCGGGACGACGTCCACGGCGAGGTGACGGTCTGGGTGGTGGTCCGGGCGGACGTGCTCGATCCCGAAGCCGGGTGCCGGCGCGACGGTTTCGCTACGCGCGTCACGTCCCCCGCGCTCCCCGATCTGTCCGGCCTGGACTTCGCGGAGGCGCTGGAGGACCTGGGCTGAGCCGCAGAAGGCCCGGTCGTCCGCAGGTTCACACTCGCTGAACCGCCGAAGCCCCAGCCGCCCGCAGGTTCACACTCGCTGAACCGCCGAAGCCCCAGCCGCCCGCAGGTTCACACTCGCTGAACCGCCGAAGCCCCGGCCGTCCACAGGTTCACACCTCTGGCGTCGAGCGCGCGTGCGTTGCCCACAGGTTCCCGTCGGTCGCGGTCGCAGCGGCTAGGCTCCCGCCGTACCAGAAGAGCCGTAACCGGGAGACCCCACGATGGCCAAGAAGCGACCCCAGACGAAGGCCAAGCGCCCGCAGCTCACGGACGAAGAGATCCCGGTCGTCGGCGCCCGTGAGCCCTGCCCCTGCGGCAGCGGCCGGCGCTACAAGGCGTGCCACGGCCGGGCCGCGTCGCATGCGGTGACCGAGCTGGTGCAGCGCCCGTTCGAGGGGCTGCCGGCCGAGTGCGACTGGGTGGCGCTGCGCGAGCTCGTCCCGGCCGCGACCGTCGAGCTGACCCTCAAGGAGGGCCTGCCCGAGGACGTCCCGTCGGTCACCCTCGCCACGGTGCTGCCGATGGCGTGGCCCGCGCTGCGCCGCGACGACGGCTCGGTCCTGCTCGGCCTGCAGAACGACACGGCGTCCGGCGACATCAGCCGCGACCTGGCCGACACGCTCCAGCGCGCGCTCCAGGCGCAGCCCGGCACCCCGGTGCAGGGCCGCCGTGCCCCCGCCAACGCGCCGCGGCTGCAGGACCTGATCGACCCCGAGGCCCCGTTCGAGCCGGTCGTGCACGCGGGCTTCGAGTTCTGGGTGCCGGACGCGGAGAACTCGAGTCCGGAGGTGGCCGCCTCCCTGGAGCGGGCCAACGCCGCCGCGATCCCGACCGTGCGGCTGTCCGGCGTGGACGCCGCCTACTGGTGCGAGACCCCGGAGAAGAACCACCTGCGCTGGGTCATGCCGCATCCGGAGGAGCAGCTTCTGGACGCTCTCGCGCGGCTGCACGCGGCGGGCCGGTCGAGTCTCGGTGACGGCACCCGGCTCGTGGGCTCCTTCCGTGCTCACGGCCTCACCGTGCCGGTCTGGGACCTGCCGCGCGACGTCTCGGCGGAGGACGTGGAGAAGCCGGCGGCCGAGTTCGCGGAGCGCCTCGCCGCCGCTCTGGCCGTCACCGAGCCGCTCACCCCGGAGGAGCGCCGGGCGCGCGGCGGGCTGACCAACCGGCAGGTCACGCTCAGCTGATGGCCCCACGCACGGGTCACGACTGAACGGCCGGTCAGCCGGGCCATGGGCCCGGCGGCGGGTGACTCCGGTCACAACTCCCGGTTCCGACAGGCGAATCGATGGCCGAATGCCTGAGCCGGAATTTGCGAACCGCCGATCTCTTGTTACCGTTCCAGTAGCCCGGTTGCTGGTGCATCCCCCGTCGCCAGCAACCGGGTCTTTCCATGTCCGCGCTCGGTGTACGGCACGACCCTGTCCGTCAACTCCGGTCGGACGACTCGGAGTTGCTTCCCGACCGCAACAGCAGCGCACCGCCGGCCCCGCGCTCGGCGAACTCGGCGACGGCCGTGTAGTCGTCCGGGACGCCCCGGCTGCGCTCGCGGGGCGTCTCGCAGGTGGCGGGCTCGTCGTCGGCGCCCGTGGCGCAGCGCGTCTGCACGGTGCGGCCGCCGGGGCCCATGAGGCTGAGCACGGAGTCCAGCGCCTCGCCGGTGGCGTTGCGGTAGTACGTGCGCGCCCAGGTGTCCGAGCCCTGCGTCAGCACACAGGTCTGCGCCTCCATGCCCTCGGGGGAGCCGAGTTCGGGACCGCAGCGCGCGGCGGTGGCCAGGCCCAGGCCGAGCAGGAGGGGCGAACTGCTGGGGGCGGCCGTGGGGGCCTTGGCGTCGCCGCGCCGGGGAGCGACCGGCGCGGGGTCCGGCCGGGCGTCGCCCACCTGCCCCGCGGACGCGACGGTCAGCGGCAGCACGGCCACGGCCGTCACGGCGCCCGCGAGGGCGAGCAGGCGCAGCCTTCGGGGGTCGGGCCCGTCGCCGGGCGGCCGGGCGCCGGTTCCGACGGGTCCCCCAGAAATTCGCAGCATGAGCGGAAGATAACGAGCGCAGGGGGCCCGCCCGCCCCGCGCGCGCCCGACACCCCTACAACTCGGGCGCGCTCACACCCGTACGAGTGAGGGCGTCGACCACGGCGTCCACCACCGCCTCCACGTCGGGCACCCAGGGTGCCGCCGAGCCCGGGAGCGGGGCGCGCTCCCAGCGGACGGCGCCCTGGCCGGTCTCGGAGGGGGGCAGGGCGAGATAGCCGCCCTCGCCGTGGAAGCGGAGGGAGCCGGGGACGAAGTCCTTGGCGTACAGCAGCTCGCCCAGTTGCTCCAGGGAGTACGGCTTCACGAGCAGCGCCCAGCGGGTCGGCGAGGCGATCACCGGGCCGAGGTGCATGCCACGGCGGTCGAGCAGGGCGAGCGCACGGGAGGCCGCGAGCGCCGGCAGGCTGACCGCGCAGGGCGCCGTGCCGCCGGTGGCCAGAATGACCGGCGCGCTCGGCCGGTTGGTCCACCACCAGCGCACCATGCGCGCGTCGGTGGTGGCCGCGAGCAGCGGGGGGTCGAAGGGGTGGGCGCCGGGCACCGTGCACTCGGGGTCGGGGCAGCCGCAGCGGGCCCGGCCCTGCGGGTCCGGGGCCACGCCCGGGAGTACGGGCCACTGCCATTCCGTCGCGAAGGTCAGGGCCGCGCTGATCAGCTCAGGCCTCCCGTCGTTCCGCCTGGACAGGAGCCTGCGTCGCCTTCCGAGGATCTCGCGCATGAGCGCTCGTTCCTTTCCGTTGCACCGCTGGCAACACCGTGGTCCACATCACACCATGTGTCGATCACTTCACTGTGCGTACCTGTTGGCGCATCACACCCCTGCGCACGGCATGGGAACCCCAAGACCCCCAGGACCCCCAGGACCCCCAAGACCCACAGGGCCCCAAGACCCCAAGACCCCAAGACGTCGAGCAGTGGCCGCGTCCGCGTCCATGGTGCGTCTATCAAAAGCACGGCTGCGGCGTGGGGGTGGCGAAGTCTGGCGTTTTGCGTCGCGCGTGTTTCTCTCCGCCTCCGCCACGGGAGGATGGGGCTCGGTCGTCGGTGGCTATGACGCCCGGGTCCGTCGCCAGGTTCCGGGTGGCCCCCAACCACCCCTGGCCTTCTCCGAGTACGTACCCATCACGACCGCTGTGACGCTCCGTGGAGCAAGCCCAGTCGACCGCAATGAACCGATACCCGAGGCAGTTTTCAGCCAACTTGGCAGTAAGGCAAGGGGTTCGGGAGAAAGCCCCACCGGACCCATGGACACCAGGAATCCCGGCAGGACAATGCTGGACATCCCCTCACGAGTGCGTGTACATGTGGAGACACTGCTAGCGGCGCAGAATGACATGGGGGTTCGCGATGCTTTTGAGCAATACGCACCGGTCTGAAAGCCGGACGACATGAACGCCCCGCACCCTCCGAAAGTGGCTGGAATCGATCCGTCCGTTCCGACGCCCGCACACACTGTCGTGCCCGTCTCCGCCTCCGCCCCCACCCCCGGCGCCGCCGCAGTCCCCGCCCCGCACACGCCGCCTCCCGGCACCCTCCTGCAGGACCGGCTGGCCGGCTGGGTCTCCGACCTCACGACCCTCCACGAACTCACCGAGCGCCTCGCGCGCACGAACGCCCTGGACGCGGCCCTGGACGAACTGCTGCGCGCCGGTGCCGCCCTCGTCGGCGCCCGCCGCGGCCTCGTCGTCCTGGAGCCCGCGGACGGACTCGGCCCGCACCGGAGCCTCGGCCTCGGCCTCGGCCGCGCCGACCTCGGCCACATCGAGACCGTCCCGCGCGGCGCGCTGCCGTACGACACGGGCACGGCCGCCGAGACGCTCCACCCCGACCTGCTCGCCGAGGACGGCCTCGACCCGCGGCACCGCGAGGTGGCCGCCCGCCTCGGCTACGCCGCGAGCTACTCCCTGCCCCTCGCCACCGACCGCGCCGGCCGCCTCGGCGCCGCCGTCTGGCTCTACGACGAGCCCGCCGAGCCGCACGAGCGCCGGCGCCACCTCGCCGGCCTCTACGTGCGCCACGCCACCGAGTACCTCGCCCGCCTGCTGGAGGTGGAGCGCACCCGCGCGCGCGTGGCGACCATCACCGAGGAACTGCTGCCCTCCCGGCTGCCCCGCGTGGCCGGCGTCCAGCTCGCCGCCCGGCACCGCACCGGCCCGCGCGGCGGCGGCGACTGGTACGACGCGCTGCCGCTGCCCGACGCCGCCCTCGGCCTGTCCGTGGGTTCGGTCACCGGCTCCGGACCGAGCGCGGTGGCGGCCATGGGGCGGCTGCGCGCCAGCATGCGCGCGTACGCCGTGATGGAGGGCGAGGACCCGGTCGCCGTCCTGTCCGACCTGGAGCTGCTGCTGCGGCTGACCGAACCCGCCCGCTCGGCCACCGCCCTGTTCGCCTACTGCGAGCCCGCGCTGCGCAAGGTCACCCTCGCCGGCGCCGGGCACAGCCCCCCGCTGCTGATCGGCGAGCGGCGCACCGAGTTCGCCGAGACCTCCGTGTCCGCGCCGCTCGGCATGCTCGCCTGCTGGGAGGCGCCCAGCGTGGAGATCCAGGCCGAGGCCGGGGAGACGGTCCTGCTCTACACCGACGGGCTGCTGCACCGCACCGGCGAGGCCATGGACCGCGCCTTCGCCCGGCTGCACACGGCCGCCGCGAGCGTCCCGCGCCCGCTGCGCCACGATCCCGGCGCCGTCGCCGACCACGTGCTGCGCACGGTCCTGCCGGACGGCCTGGACGCGGCGGACAGCGAGGAGGACGTGGTCCTGCTGGCGGCCCGCTTCGACTGACCGTGAGGATGGGCAGCCGGAATGCATGACCGGGCATAACAGGGCATCCGGCCCCGGTCCACCCGCGGTACGACCGTACGATGATGGAGGCCCCCGCTCGGCCACAAGCAGGAGCGCCGCGGGCCCCGGGGGAGATCAATGGCGTATCGAGGAGGATCACGTGTCCGACGAGCTCAACCCGGCTGTGCCCGACTCCGCTACCGCGGAGGGCCCCGAGACCGAGTCCGAGGAGGCCGTCAAGCAGCGCAAGAACGGCCTGTACCCGGGCGTCTCGGACGAGCTGGCCGAGAACATGAGGTCCGGCTGGGCCGACACGGAGCTGCGTGACCTGAAGCCGATCGCCCAGGCCGCCGAGACCGCGCGCCGCCGCGCCGCGCTCTCCGCCCGCTTCCCCGGCGAGCGCCTGGTGATCCCCGCGGGCAACCTGAAGACCCGCTCGAACGACACCGACTACCCCTTCCGCGCCTCCGTCGAGTACGCGTACCTCACCGGCAACCAGACCGAGGACGGCGTCCTCGTCCTGGAGCCCTCCGCGGACGGCCACGAGGCGACGATCTACCTGCTGCCCCGCTCCGACCGGGAGAACGGCGAGTTCTGGCTCTCCGGCCAGGGCGAGCTGTGGGTCGGCCGCCGCCACTCCCTCACCGAGTCCGAGGCGCTGTACGGCATCCCGGCCGCCGACGTGCGCGAGCTGGCCGACAGGCTCCGCGAGGCCACCGGCCCGGTGCGCGTGGTGCGCGGCCACGACGCGGGCATCGAGGCGGCCCTGACCGACAAGGTCACCGCCGAACGCGACGAGGAGCTGCGCGTCTTCCTCTCCGAGATGCGCCTGGTCAAGGACGCGTTCGAGATCGGCGAGCTGCAGAAGGCCGTCGACTCCACGGTCCGCGGCTTCGAGGACGTGGTGAAGGTCCTCGACAAGGCCGAAGCCACCTCCGAGCGCTACATCGAGGGCACGTTCTTCCTCCGCGCGCGCGTGGAGGGCAACGACGTCGGCTACGGCTCCATCTGCGCGGCCGGCCCGCACGCCTGCACCCTGCACTGGGTCCGCAACGACGGCCCGGTCCGCTCCGGCGACCTGCTCCTGCTGGACGCGGGCGTGGAGACGCACACGTACTACACCGCGGACGTCACCCGCACCCTGCCGATCAACGGCACGTACAGCGAGATCCAGAAGAAGGTCTACGACGCCGTGTACGAGGCGCAGGAGGCCGGCATCGCGGCCGTGCAGCCGGGCGCCAAGTACCGCGACTTCCACGACGCCGCGCAGCGCGTGCTCGCCGAGCGGCTCGTCGAGTGGGGCCTGGTCGAGGGCCCGGTGGAGCGCGTCCTGGAGCTGGGCCTGCAGCGCCGCTGGACCCTGCACGGCACCGGCCACATGCTCGGCATGGACGTGCACGACTGCGCGGCCGCGCGCACCGAGACGTACGTGGACGGCACGCTGGAGCCGGGCATGGTGCTCACCGTCGAGCCGGGCCTGTACTTCCAGGCCGACGACCTGACGGTCCCGGAGGAGTACCGGGGTATCGGCGTGCGCATCGAGGACGACATCCTCGTCACCGAGGACGGCAACCGGAACCTCTCGGCCGGGCTGCCGCGCCGCTCCGACGAGGTCGAGGCCTGGATGGCGTCGCTCAAGGGCTGACAGCACAGCGACGGCCGGGCACCCGGGTGGTGCCCGGCCCTTCACATGCCCAGGGGGAGGGTTGTCGTGAACGACTTCTGGTCCGGCGCCGGGGTCGACCTGCATCTGGAACCGGATCCCGCGGACGGGCGCCGGTCCGGGCTGGAGCGGGCGCTGCGGGACGCCGTGCGCGACGGACGGCTCGCGCCCGGCACCCGGCTGCCGGCCACCCGGCGCCTCGCGGCCGACCTCGGTGTCTCGCGGGGCACCGCGAAGGCGGCGTACGACCAGCTGGTGGCCGAGGGGTACCTCACGGCCCGGCAGGGCTCGGGCACCCGTGTCGCCGCGCTGCCTCCCACGCCGGGCGCCGAGGCGCCGCGGGCCGACGCACGCACGGGTGCCCCGCGTTTCGACCTGCGCCCCGGCAGCCCGGACGTCGGCGCGTTCCCGGTGGCGGCCTGGCTGCGCGCCCTGCGCCGGGCCATCGCGACGGCGCCCTCACCGGCGTACGACTACGGCGACCCGCGCGGCCGGATCGAGCTGCGCACCGCGCTCTCCGGCTACCTGGGACGGGCCCGCGGCGTGCTCGCGCCCCCCGAGCGGATCGTCATCACCTCCGGGTACGTCCAGGGTCTCGCGCTCCTCACGCGCGTGCTGGACGGCGCCGCCGTCGCCATGGAGGACCCCGGGCTGCCGTTCCACCAGGAGGTGGTGCGGCGCAACGGCAAAACCGTCGTGCCGGTGCCGGTCGACGCGCACGGCATACGGGCCGGCGCGCTCGGCGAGGCGGCCGCGGTGGTCGTCACCCCGGCCCACCAGTACCCGACCGGGGTCACCCTGCACCCGGAGCGGCGGCGGGCGATCGGCGACTGGGCACGCGCGCGGGGCGGGATCGTGGTCGAGGACGACTACGACGGCGAGTTCCGCTACGACCGCCAGCCCGTGGGCGCGCTGCAGGGCATGGCGCCCGGCCAGGTCGTCTACCTCGGCACCGCCTCCAAGACGCTCGGCCCCGCCCTGCGGCTCGGCTGGATGGTGCTGCCGGCGCACCTGGTCGACGCGGTCGCCGACGCCAAGCTGCACAGCGACCACCACACCGAGACCATCGGCCAGCTCGCGCTCGCCGAACTGATCGACAGCCACGCCTACGACCGGCACGTGCGCGCGTGCCGGCTGCGCTACCGGCGCCGCCGGGACCGGCTGCTGGACCGGCTCGGACCGCGCCCGGGCGTGCGCGGGATCGCGGCGGGGCTGCACGCGCTGATCGAGGTGGACGACGAGGCCGAGGCGCTGGCCCGCGCGGAGGCCGAGGGGCTCGCGGTGGGCGCCCTCGGCGACCACTGGCACAGCCCCCGCCCCGGCCGGCCCCAGGGCCTGGTCGTCGGCTACGGCACGCCCCGGGAACGGGCGTACCCGCAGGCGCTGGAGGCGCTGGCGAAGGTGCTGGAGGGGGAGTAGCGCGCCGGGGCCGCGTTCACAGCACCGGGTCGCGGTCGTGCAGGATCCGCTGGAAGAGGCGGCAGTCCCGCCACTCCCCGTCGATGTGCAGGTACTTCGGGGCCATGCCGATCGGCTCGAACCCGCACCTGGCCAGCACGCGCTGCGACGCGTGGTTGCCGAGGAGCGTGGACGCCTCGATCCGGTGCAGTCCCACCACGTCCCGCGCGATCTCGCAGACCCGCCGCACGGCCGCGCCCGCCAGCCCCCTGTTCTGCTGGTCGGCGGCGACCCAGTAGCCGACATGGGCACTGCAGAACGGCCCCCGGGAGATCCCGGTCAGGGTGATGGCGCCGACGATCCGCCCGTCCGCCGCCTGGAACACCAGGGGCACCGCCGATCCGGCGGCGAACTGCCGCAGCAGCCCCTCGACGCGCTCGCGCTGCCCGTCCACGGTGAAGAAGGACTCCGGCCGCCGGGGCTCCCACGGACGCAAGTGCGCCCGGTTCTCGGTGTACGCGGCGCTGAGCGCGCCCGCGTCGGCCCGCGTGAGCAGCCGCAACGTCACATCGTCCGCTATGTCCCCGCTCTCGATCCGCATGCGCCCACTATGCCGTGAGCAGTGAGGGGTCCTTCGTCCACTTGAGGATCTTGTCGAAGCTGACCACCGTGCCGCCGCGGCCGGGCTTGGCACCGATGTGGACGTGGTCGGCGAGTTCCCGGATCAGGCAGAGCCCGCGGCCGTGCTCCGCGTCCGGCCGGGCGGGCCGCGGTTCCTGGGTACGGGAGAGGCCGGGCCCGGAGTCGGCCACTTCGATACGGCACTTCTCGCCGTCGAGGTACGCGGTCACCCGGTACGCCTCCGAGAGGCCGCCGTCCATGGCGCCCCCGCCGTGCTCGACCGCGTTGGCGCAGGCCTCGCTCAGGGCGACGGACAGGTCGTAGGAGATCTCCGGGTCCACCCCGGCCGTCTCCATGGTGCCGATCAGCAGCCGCCGCGCGAGCGGCACACTCGCAGCGTCGCGCCGCAGATGGAGTGACCACCAGATGCTCATGCTCCAGCCTCCTGGCCGCGGCTCGACATACCGTTACGTATTGCCGCGCGTAGGCACCCGTAAGCACTCCGTGGACGTGACTCCGCCCGAACGGTCGATGCGCGACGGGAGGAATCGGTGTATGAGGGACGTCGCCGAGGCCCCTGCCGTAGGCCCCCTGTGCGCGCGGTGCGATGATGAGCGCGCCATGTCTGCCCCCCACCCGCGCACGGCGCGTCCCGGAGCCGGGCTCCGGATCCTGCGGGCCGCGGTGTTCGCCGCGGTCTGTGTCGTGCTGGCCGCGGCCGGGCACGCCCTGGCCTCCTGCGCGCGCGTGCCGCTGTGGACGCTGTGCGCGGGCTTCCTCGGCTCCCTGCTGCTCGTGGCGCCGCTCGCCGGGCGGACCCGCTCGCTGCCGGGCATCGCCGCGTTCCTCGCGCTCGGCCAGATCGTGCTGCACACGCTGTTCGGGCTCGGCCAGCACGGCACGGCCATGGCCTCCGGCGGCATGCAGATGGGCCGGACCGGCTCGATGGGTTCCTCGCTCGGCGACTCCGCGCTGGTCGAGCAGGCCGCGCGACTCCTGTGCGGGGCGCATGCGGCCGCCCTGACCCCCGGGCGGGCCTACCACGTGCTGCTCGCCGCGCACCTCATAGACCGCTCGGGCCGGCCCCTGCCCGCCATGGGCCCGATGCCGCGCGACGGCGGCCTCTGCACACCGGGGTGGAGTGGTCGC
>NZ_JBLEBI010000176.1:0-14265 GCF_047340315.1 Streptomyces sp. AF1A | reverse complement strand
GATCAGCGCCACGAAATCGCCCCGCCCGGCACGGCGGCCCCTCGCGGAAAGCGGGCCGGAGCGGCCCAGCCGGCACGGCCCTGCACCCGCCATGCCCCACACGTCCCGGCAAGCACGGCCTGGCCATGCCGTACACGGCCCGCGAACGCGTCCGCGCCATGCTGTACGCCACCCGGCAGTCCCGGCCTTGCACCGGCCATGCCGTACGCGGTCGGGCACCAGTGGCCGGGGGCTCGGCCCGCTCCGGCGTGTCCGGCAAGCGCGGAATCTGCCCTGACGGGCCTCTGAGCGCTGCCCTGCTTGCCTCTGACCTGAAGGGAGCCGGCCGGCCCCTTGGAGATAGCGGCCGGCTCCCGGTCCCCATTGCACCGCACTCACCGGCCTGCCGGCCCCGCTTCGTCGGACAACAAACCCTCACTTCCGGACCTGGTAGGCCGGCCACTCTCCGCCTGAGGACGGTACCGGCCGCAGATGGCGCTCTTGACTGGTAGCGGAGGGACGAGACGAGGAGCGCGGGGCGCCTGACGGCGCGCAGTCGGACACGGCCCGGGCGCCGATCACCGCCTGCTGGCCAACCAAATCGTCCTGGAGTCGGGGGCGTCGGTTTCGCACCTGCGCAACTGCGAGTACTCCCCTGCGACTTCTCCTTGTCATGGTGCACGTGTGGCAGAGAAGGTCAGTTACGAGTCGCGGGCGCGCTGGTGCGCCGCGCATCTGACGTTCCACCACGAGGCCGTGTTCCGCGGCCTCCATGCTCCAGCGGCCGTGGACATCGGCAGACGGCCGAACGGAAGGACCCCGATTGAACTCCCCCAGTAACAGGGCTGCGTCCCCGCAGGGTTCGCGCCGGTCCCGGCGGCGCCTGGCCGTGACCGTGGTGATCACTGCCGCGGCACTCGCGTTCTCCGCGCTGCCCGCCTCGGCCGGCGCCGCCTCCACGTCCGACACGTCCGGGAACACCCCCAGGGCAGGAGCACTGCCTGAGGTCAAGGCAACGGCGAGACCCGGGGCCCGCAGCGCTCGCCTGTCGCCCGTGCAGCGTCGGCGGCTGCTCGACAAGGCGACCAACGCGGCGCCGGACACCGCCCGTTCGCTGAAGCTCGGCCCTCGGGAGAAGCTGGTCCCGAAGGACGTGATCCAGGACGCCGACGGAACGCTGCACACCCGGTACGAGCGGACCTACGCCGGACTACCCGTGATCGGCGGTGACCTGGTGGTCCACCAGCGGCACGGGTCCCGCACCGTCACCTACGCGTCCAGGAACAAGCTGACCCTTTCGACAACCACGCCCAAGGTGTCGGCCGCCGCTGCGAAGAAGTCCGCTCTGGGCAGGGCCACGGCCAAGGGCACCCGCAAGGCGAGCTCGCACGCGGGCCCGCGCCAGGTCGTCTGGATGATGGGCGACAAGCCGAAGCTGGCCTGGGAGACGGTCGTCACCGGCGTACAGCAGGACGGCTCCCCCAGCGAACGCCACATCGTGACCGACGCCGCCAGCGACGCCGTACTGAACAACGCCGAACACGTGGAGTCCGCCCAGGGCAACAGCCTCTACAGCGGGCAGGTCACGATCGGCTCCACCCGCCAGGACGACGGCACCTACGCCCTCATTGACCCACAGCACGGCGGTCACCGCACACTCGACTCCACGGTCAACTCCAACGGCGTCCTGCTCACCGACGATGACGACGTGTGGGGCGACGGGACCGCGGCGAACCCCCAGACCGCGGCGGTGGACGCGGCATACGGCGCGCAGACGACGTGGGACTTCTACAAGGACAACTTCGGCCGCAACGGCATAGCCGACGACGGCCGCGGCAGCAGCTCCAGGGTCCACTACGAATCCGTGCAAGGCGTGCCTCTCGCCAACGCCAACTGGCAGGACGGCTGCTTCTGCATGAGCTACGGCGACGGCGCGGACGGACAGCACCCGGTGACGTCCCTGGACATCGCCGCGCACGAGATGACGCACGGAGTCACTTCCTCCACCGCCGGACTGGGCACCTACGGCGAATCGCCGGGGCTCAACGAGGCGATCAGCGACATGATGGCCGCCGCCGTCGAGTTCTACGCCGACAACCCCAACGACGTGCCCGACTACACGATGGCCGAGCTGGACGACCTGCACGGTGACGGCAAGCCCATCCGCTACATGGACCGTCCCTCCAAGGCCGGCATCAGCGCCGTCGGCTACGCGCCCCTGGACTACTGGACGCCGCAGGCGAAGTCGCAGGAACCGCACATGGTGGCGGGCGTGGGGGACCACTTCTTCTACCTGCTCGCCGAGGGCAGCGGACGCAAGACCATCAACGGGGTGGACTACGACAGCCCCACGTACGACGGACTGCCGGTGGCGGGCGTCGGGCTGACCAACGCCGCCGACGTCATGTACCGCGCGCTCACCGTCTACATGACCAGCACCACCGACTACGCGGGCGCCCGGACCGCGACGCTGCAGGCCGCCGCCGACCTCTACGGCAGCCAGAGCGACGCGTACGAGTCCGTCGCCAACGCCTGGGCAGCCGTCAACGTCGGATCCCGGTACATCAACCACATCACCGCACAGCCGCTGCCGACCGAGCCGGTCGCGGTCGGCCAGCCGGTCAGCCGTCAGATCACCGCGTCCAGCAGCCGCCCCGGCACGCTGACCTACTCGGCCAAGGGGCTGCCCCGGGGCCTGTCGATCAACCGCACCACCGGTCTGGTCACCGGCACGCCCGACAAGGCCGGCGACTACAGCTCGGTCATCGTCATCACGGATGCCGCCGGGGACACCCGGAAGTTCTCCTTCACCTGGACCGCTCTGGAATCCGGCGGGCACTTCTTCGTGAACCCCACCACCTATGTGATCCCCAAGTGGGGCGAGGTCGAGTCCCCGCTGATCGTCCGCGGAAAGCCGGGCAACGCACCACGTGACCTCAAGGTCACGGTCGATCTCGACCACGAGTTCAGCAATGCCATGGTGATCGACCTGATCGCTCCCGACGGCACCGTCATTCCCGTCAAGCCCTGGGGACCCTGGGTGCTCACACCCGAGCTGCACGAGAGCTACACGGTCGACGCCTCCGCGGTCACGAGGGTCGGCACCTGGAAGCTGCGCGTCACCGACGGCACCCCGGGCTTCTACGACCTGGACCCGGGTCACCTCCAGCGCTGGAGCCTGACCTTCTGAGGCTCCGGCCGAACGGCCGTAACCGGCACCCGGTCCGAAAGCGCGACGGCCACCACATGACCACCAGGGACTGCGGCCCTGGAACACCATGCGGTGGCCGTCCGCCATGGGCGTGGGGCGCGCACCTCAACGAGCCCGTGCCAAGGCTGGGGCCGCCACGGGTGCCGGGACACGGCTGCCATGCGTGAGCCCATCAGCCTGCCTGCGCTTGCGGCTGTGTGCTTCAGCCGGCGGCCGCAGCGTCCCGGTACGTGGCCATGGCCGGCAGTGGCCGCCAGCCGGCGGGGACGTTCCGCATGACCAGAGCACAGTCCAGGGTCGCGCTGCCCGGCGGGAAGCGGTCGGGGTCGTCGAAGAAGGACGAGGCGGCGGAGCGAACCCGGCCGGCTTCCACGTGCCAGGCGCCGGTACGAAGTTCCATACCGTCCAGGTGACAGCCGGATCTGGTGGCCGAGAAGCCCTTCGCCCCGTCCCGGAAGAAGCGGGAAGCCTCCGCAAGATCGGCGAAGAGCTCGCTGCCTCGCAGCTCCTCGGCCAGGTCGACGGTGACATCCACCCGAGTGTCGCCACTCCAGGCCGCCACGGCGACCCGCACCTGGCGGGGCGTCTCGTGCACCTCGAAATCCGCGCGGCCGTGCTCACCGGGGAAGAGACGGCCCCCCGCCCAGACATTGAGCCTGGAGTCGGTGTCGCGCCGTGGGATGTACACGCCGGTCTCCACGCCGTCCGGCCCGTCCCATTCGACGGCGATCCGATGCGCCGCGTTCTCGCTCCGCAGCCCGAACGCCTTGGGTGTCCAGACCGGCCGAACCTGTCCCAGGCGAAGCAGGCAGATACCCGCGACCGCGTAGCCGCGCACCACCTGCGGGCGCAGCGGCTTCGGCAGCAGGCGTGCCGCGGCGTCCGGGGAGACCCGGTAGTTCACCAGAAGCCGTCGTTCCACGACGCTGGACAACCGCGGCTGCTTCATGATTCCTCGCTCTGCGTGCCGGGGCGCCACTTGGTGTGACGCAGCACGATCTGTTCGGGGCAGACGGCGCTGAGGAACCGGCCGACGCTGACCGCCAGCCGCTCCTCGGCCAACGCGTACAGGATCCGGTTGCCCTCCCGGCGCTCGGTGATGAGACCGGCTCCCTTGAGCACACCCAGATGCCGGGAGACGGAGGGCGCGCTGATCGGGAACCTCCCTGCGATCTCCCCTGCGGCCAGCTCACCGCCCCTGAGAACCTCGAGAATCTGACGTCTGGTCGGGTCGGCGAGGGCCCGGAAGACTCCTGCCTCGTCCTGCGCTTCAGCCATGGTCCATATTTAGCACCTTAGCTAAATACCTAACAAGAGCCTGCGGCCCCCCATCGCCCAAGCCGACGACCGACCTGTAGCACTCAACCGCAGCGCTTGCCCCTCACCGTCGTATGTCCGCCTGTACGGATGGGCTCAGATGCGCTGAACGGCCGCGCACGTCGGACAGGGGTGCGCTCCGGCGGCGCGGCGGAACGGCGCTGAGGGACGCGGGCCTGGGCAGGGACGATGCCGTTGTGCGGGGGGTGTCGCGGCGGGGCCGCAGGGCGCTGGTCCGGTCCGCGGGGCGCCGCTTTCGGGACACCTGCGGCACCGGCGGGGGCGCATACGCCGGGCGGGATCGGGCCGGCGTTCAGCCCAGCCTGCTCCAGGTCAGTTCGGCGGTGCGTTCCGCGCCCCACAGCCGGGTCGGGGCGGTGAGGGCGAGTCGTAGGAACGACCCGGCGAAGCTGACCTTGCGCACCTGGGAGCGTCCGATCCAGTTGGGGAAGAGGCTGGTCGTGACGTGGTGCTCCACGGTGGTGGGATCGACGACCTGGAACGGCCCGCCGTAGGCGACGTAGCCGGCCGCTGCCCGGGCCAGTTCGTCGGTGGCCGCGTCCTCCAGGCGTGCCGCTGCAAGGGGCCGGCGGTTGCCCCGGCCCAGCTGGGCAGACATGTGTCCGCCGGGGGTGTAGACGATCAGGCCGTACGGGGCGGGACCGAGGGGCTCGATGACCTCGGCGTCGGCGCTCCTGGCGGTGTACGACACGAGTTCCCACGCGCCGAGCAGCCGTCTGCGCACCTCCTCGCGGGCCTCCTGCTCGTGTGCCGCGGCAGCCTGGTGCGGGGTGGTCATGGAAGCGGTCTCACTTTCTTTCATGGTGCGAACGGGCCTCGTTGGGATGACGAACGGGATGCGGGGCGGTGGTTCATTGCCGGGTGAGTTCGCCGTCGACGAGCCGCCACAGCTGCAGCGGGTTCGCCTCGCGCAGCGGCTGCGGCAAAAGCTCGTCGGGGAAGTTCTGGTAGGTGACCGGACGCAGGAACCGCTCGATGGCGCCCATCCCCACCGAGGTGAAGCGGCTGTCGGAGGTCGCCGGGAAGGGACCGCCGTGGGTGGAGGCGTAGGAGACCTCCTGCGGGATCGAGAAGGCGTTGAACACGATGCGTCCGGTGCGCCGCTCCAGGAGGGGCAGGAGCTGTTCGGCGGCCGCTCGGTCGGCGGCCTCGGCGTGGATCGTGGCCGACAGCTGTCCGCGGAAGGCGCGGGCCGCTTCGAGCAGTTGATCCGTCCCGTCCACCCTGACCAGCAGGATCGCCGGGCCGAAGACCTCCTCGCGCAGGGCGGGCTCCGCCAGCAGCTGCTCGCCGGTGACCTCGAACAGCAGGGACTGTCCGTCGCAGGCTGCGGCCGGGACCTCTCCCGCGCCGATCAGGTCGCCGCCGCTGTTCGCGATGCGCTGCGCATTGCGGGTGTAGGCGTCGCGGATGCCGGGGGTGAGCATGGTCCGCGCGGCCACCTTCTCCACCTCGGCCGTCGCCGCCTCACGCAGCTCCCGCAGGCCGGGGCCATCGACGGCCAGGAGGACGGCGGGCTTGAGGCAGGCCTGCCCGACGTTGTACATGGCCCGCTGAACCAGGCCGACGCCGATTTCCGCGCCGCGGGCCGCCAGCGCGCCAGGCAGCACAAACGTCGGGTTGACACTGGTCATCTCGGTGAACACGGGGATGGGGTCGGGCCGCTGCTGGGCCCGGCGGTACAGGGCCATGCCGCCGCCCTCGGAGCCGGTGAAGGTGACGGCGCGGACCAGGGGGTGGTCCACCAGTGCCTCACCGATCTCGTTCCCGGCGCCGCGGACGAGGGAGAAGACACCTTCGTGCAGACCCGCCTCGGCGACGGCCTGCTGGATGACGCGGCCCTGGATCTCGGAGGCTCCGGGGTGTGCGTTGTGGGCCTTGAGAACGACGGGGCAGCCGGCCGCCAGCGCGGAGGCGGTGTCGTTGCCCGCGACGGAGTAGGAGATGGGGAAGTTGCTGGCACCGAAGATCACCACGGGCCCGAGGGCCACCTTCTGCAGCCGGTGGTCCATGCGCGGGGTGGGCTGCCGGTCCGGCAGCGCGGTGTCGATCGCGGTCTGCAGGAAACGGCCCTGGCGGACGACGGTGGCGAACTTGCGGAACACCCCGGCGGTCCGCTCGGCCTCGCCCTGGAGCTGGACGGCGGGCAGGCCGGTCTCCAGCGCGGTGCGGGCGGCGAGCTCTTCCTTGACCGCCTCGAGCCTGTCCGCGATCAGGTCCAGGAACGCGGCGCGTTCGGCCAGGGTGGTGTGGCTGTAGCTGTCGAAGGCCGCGTCGGCCAGGCGGACCGCGCGGTCGACCTCGGCCGCGCCGCCGAGTGCGAACTCCGGCTCGACGAGTTCTCCGGTGGCGGGGTTGAGTGCCTTCATCGTCCCCACGGTGGCGGCCACGCCGGCCCCGCCGATCAGCAGCTGTCCGGTCAGTGTCATGCGTGCGCTCCCTTGAATGCGGCGGTCAGCTCGCCGGTGGTGGTGATGGCGTGGGCGTAGGTGGGGCCGTTCAGCTCGTGCGCGGCGTGCATCATCTCGGGCACGAACGCGGCGGTCGCGTCGCGGACCAGGGTCACGTGGTAGCCGAGTTCCATGGCGTAACGGCCGGTGGATTCGATGCAGGTGTTGGCCAGCAGGCCGACGAGCACGACGTGGGTGATGCCGTGCTGCTTGAGCTGGAAGTCCAGGTCGGTGTTGGCGAAGCCGCTCTGGGCCCAGTGCTCCTGGACGACGACCTCGCCGGGCCGCGGCCGGAAGTCGGGGTGGAACTCCCCGCCCCAGGTGCCGCGGGCGAAGCTGTGGCGCTCCATGATGGCGCGCTGCGTGGGGTTGGGGTGGTCCCACGTCTCGTAGTCCCCCTGCTCCCAGCGGCGGTGCGGAACGAACATCACCTGTACGCCGGTCTCGCGGGCGGAGGCGATCACGGAGCGCAGATGCTCCAGCAGCCCGACCTCTTGCGCCACGGGCTTCAGGCGGGGCCAGATCTTGCCGCCGTCGGAGAGGAAGTCGTTGTAGGGGTCGACCAGCAGGACGGCCGTGCGCCGGGGGTCGTAGGTCTGGGACAAGGGTTCAACTCCAATGTGGATGACTATCAGCATCTAGAATCTAGATTACGTCCGTCATCCTGGAAGTCAACCGAGAGAGGAAGGAAGGTGCTCTCCATGCAACGATGCGTATGATTCCCGTCATCCACATGCGCGATTACCCCACTCGCGCCGCCCCAGGAAAGGGAGGGCAGACATGGGCCACTCGAAGGCGGGCAAGGCGGCGAGCCGTGAACGGATCCTGCGGATCGCGTCACGCAGGGTTCGCACCAACGGCGTCAGCCGTCCCCACGTCGCGGACCTCATGCGCGAGGCCGGAATGACGCATGGCGGCTTCTACAAGCACTTCACCTCGCGCGACGAACTGATCACCGAGGCCGTCACCGCGGCACTGGCGGAGGACACGGTCAAGATGGCACGCTCCGCGCGCCGAAACGATCAGGATCCGCGGGCCGGCCTCATCGACGCCTACCTGACGAAAGCGCACAGGGACACGCCGGTCACCGGTTGCGCGCTCGTCTCCCTCAGCGCCGCGGCGGGACGCGGCGAATCAGCCCTTCAAAGAGGCGTACGAAAAGCAGGTGCGCACCTACCTGGATCTGATCGCGGGCCTGGACGGCGGCACCCAGGACGCCCGGGCCGAGGCCGTGCTCATGCCCAGTGCGCTGATCGGGTCGGTTCCGATGGCCCGGGCGGTGGCGGACGCGGGGTTCTCCGACGAGCTGCTGGCCACGGTCGGCGCCCGGCTGAAGTGACCCGAGGTTCTCGGTTCACGCCCGGGTGCACGCGCTCGGCCAGTTGGTCGCATCCGCTCAGCCGGCCCAAGTGTTCCGTGTCGCCTTGCGTGCTTCGGTGAGGGCTCGCTGCCTGAGGTTGCCGCCGAACAACTGAATCGTGGTGGCGGCCAGGACGTCGTCCTTGCCAACGGTCCGCGCGTCGCCCCTGCGGGTGGACAGGGCCGGGAGGGATTCCTTGAGGTACGGGGATGATGCCGGTTCACCCGACATCATCAGGGTGACCGTACTGGAGCGTTTGACCCCGCCCTCGCGGACGACCATGGCGGCGTCCCGGGCGAGGTCCGTCAGGAACACGCTCGCGATTCCGTCCAGGTCGCGGACCATCGCCGGGACGGCCGTCACCCCCTGGCTCCGCAGCAGCTTCTTGACCCCGGCCTCGAACCTGTGGGCGCCGACCACAGCACTCGGTTTGGCCGACCTGCCGCGCTGACGAGAAGGCACGATGACACCCTCGGCGTCGTACAGGACACCGGTCAGGCCTCGAAACGTCGGGCTGTGGTCGTACCACTTGTTCCCCACCTCGAGCTCGACGTTCCGGTCGATCGCCGAGATCAGGTCACCGGGAATCAGCTTCTTCCGGGCCACCTCCGCCGCCGCTCTCCTCGCGCCGTCGATGATCTCCGTCAGCACTGTCCGCGTCACCGACGCGGCGGCCCATGCGGCCGACCGCGAGACGTACATCGAGGTCACGTCCCTGAACACCGCTTTGACGAGAGAAGGCTTGAACGGCGAGACATCCATGGCCGCGGCGGTCCCGGAACCGCTGCACTCAGGGCGTATGGGCTGTGTGGGCATCGGAGGAGACGCTCCCTGCTGCCGTAGTCATCAGAGGCCCACACTTCACCACGCAGACCCATCCCCCGTCGAAGCGGTACCGGTCAAGGGCCTGACGGGCACGTCCCAACGGCCGGGCTGATCGCCGGACGGCAAGGGGGCGGCCAACCTGCGGGACGGCGAAGGCACTCCACGCCTCTACTGCGCGCGGACGGCGACGCCGCGGGGCCGATCGACCGGCCGACCGGCGGTGTGAGCCGTTTCGGTGGTTCGACCGGCCCGCGGCGCGTGTGGCATGGCCGTGATGGACGACGGCGCGGCACCCCGCGGCCGACTCGTGCGGCAACGGCCGTCACTGGCTCGCGAGCAGCTTCCCGTACCAGGCCAGGGTGGTCTCGATCGTCTCGTCGAGCGGCACCGGGGTCGCGTCGAAAGCCGTCTCGAAGGCGGAGGAGTCCATGATCTGCGGCTCCGTGTGCTGGTAGAACATCTCCGCGTACTCGGCCATGAACTGCTCGTCGAACGGCCCGAACGGGCGAGCCTCGGCCAGAACGACCACGTTCAGCGGCTTCCCCACCCGCTTCTCGATCATGGAGTGGATCTCCCGCGTGCTCACCGCGGGCGCGGTGGGCAGATGCCAGACACGGCCACCGGCGTCCGGCTGCTCACCGAGGGTGGCCAGGCCCGCGGCCACGTCACCGATGTTGGTGTAGCTGTGCGGCAGGTCTATGTCACCCAGACCGAGCACCTCCCCGCCGGTCAGCGCACCCGGGAAGACCGCCCCGCCCAGGGTGGAGTTGAGCACGCCGGGCCCGACGAAGTCGGCCGAACGGCCGAGGGCGACCCGGGCCCGGCCCTCCTGGTGCGCGGCAAGGTACTTCTCGTCCAGCTCGGCGCGCATCCGACCCTTCCGGCTGGTCGCCCGCCACGGGGAGTCCTCGGTCATCACCGCTCCCCCGGTCTCGCCGTACGGGTACAGCGTGTCGAGCACGACCAGCCGCGCCCCGGACGCGGTGACGGCGCCCAGCACTGCCTCCTGGATCCGCGGCATCACCTCGACCTGGAGGTGGTAGCCGACGTTGACGCAGTGGTACACGACCGCCGCACCGGCCACGGCGTCCCGGGCGCCCTCGGTTGTGCTCACGTCGGCGGCATACCTCTGGACTCCCTGCAGGGCCGGTCCCTCGCCCTTGCGGTCCACAAGGCGAACGGGGTGACCCCGGCGGACCAGTTCGGCGGCGAGGGTGGTCCCGGCCGGACCCGCTCCGAGGACGATGTGCAGGGGCGCGGTGGAGTTTTCGATGGTCGCGGACATGGGAGTTCCTCCGGTTTCGAGTCGGTCGTCACGAAGCAGGCCGCTGATAGCCAGTCGCGTCAGCTAATGGCTCTAACTCTAGTGACTTACCCTAGCAACAGCGTGACCCACGGGCACTCGTTAAGATGTGTCGCACTCCGAGGACGTCTAACGTGAGGAATCGCCGTGGCCAGGAGTTCACTGACCCCAAGGGACCGTTACCGGGAGCAGACACGCGCGGAGATCAAGCAGATCGCGCTCCGGCAGCTCGCCGAGGGCGGTGCGGCGGCCGTCGCCCTGGCCCGGATCGCCAAGGAGGTCGGGCTGTCGGGCCCTGCGCTCTACCGCTATTTCGACAGCCGCGACGCGCTGCTGACCGATCTGATCCGCGACGCGTACGCCGATCTGGGGGCCGTCGTCGCGGCGGCTGCGCAGACGCTGCCGGCGGACACGGAGCCGCGCGCACGGCTCCAGACGCTCGCGGCGGGGATCCGCGCCTGGGCGGTCGCAGAGCCGCACCGTTATCTGCTCCTCGAAGGCACGCCCGTGTCCGGTTACACCGCACCGCCCGACACGCTGGACAGCGCCCGGGCGGTACTCGGTCCGTTCCTGCGCTGCTTCGCGGCGGCCGATCCGTCCACGGCTGTGCGCCCGCTGGTCGACCGCATGACGACGTGGGCCGCCGAGGATGCGGCGGTCGCCGAATGGGCGCGTACCGAGGTTTCCGCGGGCGCCGAAGGGATCGCGCTGGCCGGGGCCGTACTCGTTTGGGCCCAGGTGCACGGAACCGTCGGCCTGGAGGTCTCCGGGCAGTTCACCGACATGGGCCACGACGGGGCCACGCTGCTGAGCGCCCAGATCGACATGCTGGCGGACGCGTTCGACCTGGCACCGTCCCGGGACTGACCGAGGCTACGGCCACGCTGCGACTGGTAGACGTACGGCGGTGAGTCGGCGATGCCTCCTGAGTGGCTCCGGGGTACAACAGAAAGCTGAACCAACCGCAACAAAACGGGAAATATTAGGATGTCTCTTACCATCACCAGATGAATTCATAAGTGCTGGCAGGGGTGCCTGAGAAGGAACGAGCGGCCATGGACGGGTACGGCGCTGCATCGGCTGGGTCCGGGGCGGATCGGGAGCCGGCGTCGGCCCGTCTGAGTACGGCCGTGCTCGACGGCGACGGCGTTCTCCTCGAGTGGAGTGCCGGCGCCGAGCGGCTGCTCGGCTACTCCTCCTCCGAAGCCGTGGGGCGTTCTGCAACCGACCTGATCCTCGGGCCGTTGTCCGACCAGGTCAGGCAAGCCGTTGCCACGCGCTCGCCGTGGAGCGGCGCGATCGAGCTGCGCCACCGCAACGGCGAGAGTGTCACTGTGGAACTGGTGGCTGTTGCCACGGCTGAGGACGACGGAGCCCCACGATGGTCCCTGGTGGCGGCCCCGGGGGTTGAGCGTTACCCGCGCGAGGAGGAAGTGCTCACGGAGTGGGCGTTCAAACAGTCGGGGTTCTCCGCCGCGATCTTCGACGCGGACGGCCGGCTGCTGAGGATGAATGATGCATCCGCCAGACAGATGGGCACCAGCGAGGACGAGGCACGCGGGCTGCGTCTGACGGAGATCGCCCCGGGCTCACCCTACGCGGAGCACGAAGACATGATCTTCCGGGCTTTGCAGACCGGGAAGCCCACCCACATGGAGTCGTTTGTGCAGCCGCCGGGCGACCCCAGCCCCCGTGCGTGGGCCCTCCACGTCTACCCGCTCAAGGAGGCATCCGGCCGTGCCCGGGGCGCGTGGCTCTGTGCGCTCGACATTACCCCCGAGCATCAGGCGCGGGAGAGGCTTGCCCTTTTGGACGAGGCGGGCGCTCGGATCGGGACCACGCTGAGTGTGGAGCAGACCGCTCGGGAGCTGGCCGAGGTGACCGTCCCGCGGTTCGCCGACGTCGCTTGTATCGACCTTCTGGAATCGGTGTCTCGTAGTGAGGAACTGGTCTCCAGCCTGGCTCCCGGGAGCCTGGTGCTGCGACGCATCGCGTGCAAGACCGTCCTGGATGATGCTGTCGCATCCCCCGTGAGGCCGGGGCAGGCGAAGGCTCATCCGGACGACTCTCCCCTGGGGCGCTGTCTGGCCTCCGGCGCTCCTGTCCTGCTGAGACCGGGGAATGCCGGCTTCGATCATTGGGTCGCGCAGTTCCCGCCCCCGGTCGGGCAGACCCGCGACTGCGTCATCGACTCGGTGATGGCTGTGCCCCTGCGCGCCCGCGGGCACCCCCTCGGGGTGGCCGTCCTGGCACGCCGGGACCGTCCGGATCCCTTTGCCGAGGACGATCTGGTGCTCGCGGGGGAACTGGTGGCCCGAGCGGCGGTCTGCGTGGACAACGCACGCCGTTACACACATGAGCGCGCGAGGGCCGTCTGCCTCCAGCGGAGTCTGCTGCCGCACCGACTGCCCACCCACGCGGCGGTGGAGGCCGCCAGCCGCTACCTGCCCGCGGACTCCCGGGTCGACGTGGGCGGTGACTGGTTCGACGTCATTCCCTTGTCCGGCGCCCGAGTCGCCCTGGTCGTCGGGGACGTCGTGGGTCACGGTATCCGTGCCTCCGCATCGATGGCGGGGTTGCGCACCGCAGTCCGTACGCTTGCCGACGTCGACCTTTCTCCCGACGAACTCCTCACCCAGCTGGACGACCTGGTCATCAGCCAGTCCGCGGACGATGCACCCGACGAGGGCGACGACGTCTCCAGCGAGCTCGGCGCTACGTGTCTGTACGCGGTGTACGACCCGATCTCACGCCGCTGCAGCATCGCCCGGGCCGGTCATCTGCAGCCGGCCGTGGTCACCCCGGACGGCTCCGTCGGCTTCCTCGACGTGCCCGCCGGTCCTCCGCTGGGCCTGGGCGGTCTGCCGTTCGAGACCCTCGAGCTGGAACTGCCGGAAGGAAGTCTGCTCGTCCTGTTCACCGACGGCTTGATCAAATCCTGCGACCGGGACGTCGATCTCGGCCTCCAGAAGCTGCGCGAAGCCCTGGCGGCGTCTGCCGGGCCGCTGGAGACCATCTGCGACAACGTGCTGCACAGCATGAGCCCCGATCGCTCCGCCGACGATGTCGCACTGCTGGTCGCCCGCACCCATGCGCTCGACGCCGACCGGGTGGCCACCTGGGAACTGCCCTCCGACCCCGCTGTCGTCGCCGAGGCCCGCGGGCAAGCAGCCGCCCAGCTGGCCGCATGGGGGCTGGACGAGGCTGTCTTCACCACAGAGCTGGTCGTCAGCGAACTGGTCACCAACGCCATCCGGTACGCATGCAAGCCCATCATGCTGCGGCTGATCCACTACCACTCCCTCATCTGCGAGGTCTCCGACGGCAGCACCACCTCCCCGCACCTGCGCCGGGCGCGCACCTTCGACGAGGGCGGGCGCGGCCTGTTCCTGGTCGCCCAGTTCGCCCAGCGCTGGGGCACCCGCCAGACCGCAGCAGGCAAGACCATCTGGGCCGAGTACGCCCTGTAGAGCTGCTTTCGCCGGTAACTCGCGTGGCGCCCCCATCCGGACCGCGCCGCCCCATGGCCGCAAGGTCCGGCTGTACCAGGGCAGTTCGAGCAGCCAAGGCTCCAACGCCACCGCCCCGACCGGGACCTGGCCCGCCGTGGCCGCGGCTCTGGGCAAGGTCGAGCCGGTGAACCTGGGATTCGGGGCAGCGCGCCCCGGACGTCAGTGCGATGAGCGAGGAGCGGCCGGGGCTCATGAGCACCGGCGACCCCGCGCAGACCGTCGCCGGGAAGCGCGTGCGGACCGGCCCGTCGGGCAGTGCCGCCGCACTCAGGCCGTCATGCGGTCAT
>NZ_JBLEBI010000175.1:0-14328 GCF_047340315.1 Streptomyces sp. AF1A | reverse complement strand
CGCGGGGACCCTGGGCACTCTCGTGAATCTGAGGCTCCTCGGGAATGAGAGGCATGAGCTGATATTTATCAAACGTTGGTGCGACGCGGGTGACCGGGTGGCACGTCAGTGCGAGCGGAGACGTCAGAAATCGAAGCCGAGCTGACCCTCGATTTCCGGAACGCTTCCGTCCGCCCAGCTGCGGACCTTCTTGAGGTGCCGCCACCGGGGCAGCGCATCAAGATACGCCCACGACAAACGGTGGTGCGGGGTGGGCCCCCACTCCTCCAGTGCGGCCTTGTGCACGGGCGACGGATACCCGGCGTTGTCCGCGAATCCGAAGTCTGCATGGTCGATACCCAGTTCGGCCATCATTTTGTCGCGCTGAACCTTGGCGATCACCGAGGCCGCCGCCACGGCCACACACGACCGATCGCCCTTGATCACCGTGCGCACCCGCCACGGGGCGCCGAGATAGTCGTGCTTCCCGTCGAGGATCACGGCGTCGGGGCGGACGGGCAGGGCGCCCAGGGCGCGGCCCGCGGCGAGCCGCAGCGCGGCCGTCATCCCCAGGTCGTCGATCTCCTCAGGAGTGGCATGCCCCAGCGCGTAGGACGTCACCCATGTCCGCAGGACCTGGGCCAGTTCCGTACGCCGCTTGACGGTCAGCAGCTTGGAGTCGGTCAGGCCCTCGGGGGGTCGGCGGAGTCCGGTGATCGCCGCGCAGACGGTGACGGGTCCGGCCCAGGCGCCGCGCCCCACCTCGTCGACACCGGCGATGACCTTCGCTCCGGTCGTGGCGCGCAGGGAGCGCTCGACGGTGTGAGTAGGCGGTTCGTACGGCATGGCGCCCTTAGATTACGCCGCCGGAATGGTCACGCGACACCCCGGTCGCCGTCCGCCGCCGGGCTCACGGATGCACGGTGTCAGCGGCCGTAGGGCCGGAGCAGCGGAAGCATCAACCGGTCGACCATCGCTTCCAGATCCCGATCGCTCCATTCGCTTCCGTACATCTTCGATCGGTACATCATCATGGCCGGGATGGCGTCGAAGACATAGCCGTTGGCCGCGTCCGAGCGCACCTCGCCCCGCTCTATGCCACGGGTGATGACCTCGCGAAGCAGTTCGACGGTCGGCTCCACCACCTTTCCCACGATCACGCCCTCGAAGCGTTCGGCCTGCACTTGATCGCATTCGTGAATGACAGAGCGCAGGGCGGTGCCGGGCAGCGAAAACATGATCTGCCGAACCTGCCGGCACAGGGTGAGAAGGTCCTCCCGTACCCCGCCGAGGTCGGGGGCCGTCTCCATGCGGGGCAGTCCGGACACCAGCGCGTCCGCGACCAGGTCCTCCTTGGAGGGCCAGCGGCGGTAGACCGCGGCCTTGCCGGTCTGGGCGCCGGCCGCGACGCCCTCCATGGTCAGACCCTTCCAGCCGACCGTGCTGAGCTGCTCCAGGGCGGCGTCCAGGATGGCGCGCTCGAGCACCGCACCGCGCCGACGAGGGGAAGCCGGCCGGGCATGGTCGGCCGTCCAGCGCGAGGTATCCATCTGTGTTTCTCCAGCATGCAAGTGAAGCGGGGGTTCCGGGGCGGAGTGGGCGCCGTGCAGCAGCAACAGGGGGACGCCAGTCGCGGCGCGCGTTTAAGTGAACGCTTGCGTTCACTGTCGGGGACTCACTACGGTGGGCGCAACAGTGAACGCAACCGTTCACTAACGCCTTTGTGGGGGACCCATAAGTGACGACCTCTCAGCTGCTCCATGACCAGAAACCGGGCGTGGCCCGCCGGGCGGGGCATCCCGGCATCGCACTCACCGTCATCGCGGCCTGCCAACTCATGGTGGTACTCGACGCGACGATTGTGAACATCGCGCTCCCGCACATTCAAGACGCGCTCAAGTTCAGCACCACCGACCTCACTTGGGTGGTCAGCGCCTACACGCTCACCTTCGGCGGCCTGCTGCTGCTCGGCGCGCGGGCCGGTGACATCCTCGGCCGCCGCCGGGTGTTCATGACCGGCATCCTCCTGTTCACCTTCGCGTCGCTGCTGGGCGGTCTCGCCCAGGAACCCTGGCAGTTGCTGGCCGCACGCGCCCTGCAGGGCGTGGGCGGCGCGATCGCCTCCCCCACGTCGCTGGCGCTGATCACCACGACGTTCCCCGAAGGTCCCGAGCGCAACCGGGCGTTCGGCGTGTTCGCCGCCGTGTCCGCGGGCGGTGGCGCCATCGGCCTGCTCGCCGGTGGCATGCTCACCGACTGGCTGGACTGGCGGTGGGTGCTGTTCGTCAACGTGCCCATCGGCGTGCTCATCGCGTCGCTCGCCCCGGTGTACATCAGCGAGTCCCAGCGGCATCCGGGACGTTTCGACATCACGGGCGCGCTGACCTCGACGGCGGGCATGGCCTCCCTGGTGTACGGGTTCATCCGCGCCTCGGAGGACGGCTGGCGGGACGGCCTCACCCTCGGCTCGTTCGACGCGGCCGTGGTCCTGCTGCTGGCCTTCGTCCTCACCGAGACCCGGGCGAAGGAGCCGATCACTCCGCTGCGGATGTTCCGCGACCGCAACCGCTGGGGCACGTACGTGATCATGCTCAGCCTGGCCGCGGCGATGTTCGGCATGTTCTTCTACATCGTGCTCTTCGTGCAGGACGTGCTCGGCTACAGCGCCATCAAGGCCGGCCTGGCCTTCCTGCCCGTGACGGTCGCGATCACGATCGGTGCGGGGCTGTCCCAGCAGCTCCTGCCCCGCCTCGGCCCGAAGCCGTTCATGATGGCCGGCACCATCCTCGTGGTGATCGGGCTGGCCTGGCTGACGTTCATCCGGCCCGGCAGTTCCTATCTCGGCGGCGTGCTGGGCCCCATGCTGGCGTTCGGTTTCGGTATGGGCCTGAACTTCGTGACGGCCACCGTCACGGCGGTCTCCGGGGTGGCCCAGCACGAGGCGGGCGCGGCCTCCGGCCTGCTCAACGCGATGCAGCAGGTGGGAGGTTCCCTCGGGCTGTCGATTCTGACGACCGTCTTCGGCTCCGCCGGCAAGGACGAGGCGAAGAAGCAGCTGCCGAAGTTCCTCGCCAACGGTTCGGCGGAGGAGAAGGCCCAGTTCGCCAAGACGCACCAGCTGCCGGCGTCCTGGGGGCACGAGGTGCTCGCCCACGGCATCTCCACCGCCTTCGTCCCCGCCGCCGCGATGGCCGCCATGGCGTTCCTCACCGCCTGGCTGGTGATCCGGGTCCGCAAGAGCGACCTCGAATCCCTCGCGGGCGCAGCGGGACCGGGCATCGGCTGAGGCGACCACCCGGGCCGCGGGGAGCCGCGGCCGGCCGGACCGCTGCCGGGCCACGGACGGCACACACGGCGGTCCGGCCGACCACGTCCGGGCAACCATCGCCCACGACGGAACCGAGCGGGGAAGCAGCACCAGGAGCAACGCCGCGAATGCCATGCCACGCCTCCTCCGAACCTCGCCTTCCACCTCCCCGCCGCGCCTGCCGCGGACACCGAGCGGTGGATACAGGAAGAACGCCGGTCAGTGACGGAGAGTTCCCGGCGGACACGCAGAGTTCCGGCTGCCGCGGCTCGCGCCGGTCAGAGTCCCGTGGGAACCCAGTCCGGCAGCGCCTCCGTGCGCTCCACCCAGTCGGCGGGCGGCATCCCGGCCTTCCCGGACGCGAGGACACCGCCCATGATCGCGCAGGTGGTGTCCACGTCCCCGCCCACCCGAGCCGTGGTCCAGAACGCCGTCTCGTAGTCACCGAGGCTCCGCGCCGCGGACCAGAGGGCGAAGGGAACGGTGTCGTGGGCGGTCCTGCGGCGTCCGCACCCCAGCACGGCAGCGACGGTGACCGCGTCGTCGTAGTCCAGCATGTTCCGGGCGCGGCGGAGGCCCTGGCCGACCGCGCTCTTGGGCACCAGGGAGATGACGCCGTCGAGGAGCGCCTCCGGGCTGGGCGGGCCCTCCGGCGATGCGGCGAGCGCCGCGGCCGCCGCCACGGCCATCGCTCCGACCACGGCCTCCCGGTGCTGGTGCGTGGGATAGGACGAGATCTCCGCCTGGTGGGTGGCCTGCTCGGGGTCGTCGGCGTACCAGGCGCCCAGGGGCGCGATCCGCATCGCCGCGCCGCTGCCCCAGGAGCCCCGTCCGTGGAAGAGCGCGGCGGCCGGCTCCCGCCAGTCCTCGCCCTCCCGGACAAGACTGAGCAGCCGGCTGACCCCGTGGCCGTAGCCCCGGTCGATGTCGTGGTGGTCGGCGAAGGAGCGGGCCAGGGCGTCCTGGTCGATGCGCTGGTGAGCGGCCAGGACGGCCACCACGGAACAGGCCATCTCGGTGTCGTCCGTCCACCGCCAGTCACCGGCGGGCAGCTCGCGCCGCTTCAGCGACGGGTAGTTCGCCGGAACGAAGAACTGGGCGCCCAGCGCGTCGCCCACGGCCAGTCCACGCAGGCTCGCCAGGGCGCGCTCCAGGCGGCCGAGAGAAGAGGAGTCAGCGGTCATCGCTCTGCCACTCTAATTCGTCGCCCATGGATACAGCACTCCCCCGGTGGTGTCGCCGGGCCGGTCCGAGGGGCTAGCCCGTGGCCCAGTAGGGCGCCGGCTCACGCCAGCGGTCGAAGGGCCGGTCGAGTGTGTACTTGCCGTTCTCCCCGAGAACGAGCATCCGCACCTCGCCGTTCCCGGGATTGGACAGCGACTCGAACTCCGCGACCGTCCAGTGGAACCAGCGCATGCAGAACAGCCGCATCGCGAGTCCATGGGTCACCAGGAGCACGTTCGGCGGGTGGTCGGGGGCTTCGAAGCTGCGGAAGAGGCTCTCCAGGAACCCGCCGACGCGGTCGTAGACGTCGGCGCCGGACTCCCCCTGCGGGAAGCGGAAGAAGAAGTGCCCGTAGGCGTCGCGGTACGCCTTCTGCACGCGTACGTCGTCGCGGTCCTGCCAGTTGCCCCAGTCCTGCTCCCGCAGCCGGGGCTCCTCGCGCACGCGTACGAGGTCGGGGTCGAGGTGGAAGGCGCGAAGCGTCTCGTGCGTACGGCGGTAAGGGGAGACGTAGACGCTCACGCGCTCCCGGCCGAAGAGTTCCCGCAGCTGCTTGCCGGTCTCCTCGGCCTGCCGCCAGCCCCGCTCGGTCAGTGCGAGGGCGTGGTCCGGCTCCCGCTCGTACACGGAGTCGTCGATGTTGCCCGTCGACTCGCCGTGCCGGACAAGGACGATGCGCCGTGGTCGTGCCATGCCAAAACCCTAGATCGAGCGGCGGAAAGTCGAGCACTCGCAGGGGTCCCATACGGCGTATGTCACATAAATCAGGAGCGCTCCACGAGCTTCAGGGCGCGCAACGAGCCACTCAAGCCTAATCCCCACGACCGAGTCTGTTTTTCCAACTCGCGGGCGCCGCGTCAGACCGTCCAGGACGGCTCCAGCTCCACGATGTCGCCGGAGAGCGCCGCGACGTCCGCCTCGGTCTGGGCACGCAGGGCAAGGCGTTCCACCCGCTCGGCGCGGTACTTGCCGTGCTCGGCGGCCGACCGCCACATCGACAGGATCAGGAACTCCTGCTCGGGCGCCTCGGCGAACATGCCGCGGACCATGCCCGGCGACCCGGCCATCGCCGGGTTCCAGACCTTCTCCTGCATGAGCGTGAAGTGCTCCACGCGGTCCTCGTGGATCCGGCAGAGGGCCACCCGGACGAGGTCGGTGTCGGTGAACCGCGGCTCGAAGCCCGTCTTCACGTCGAAGCGGTACTCGAAGAGCTTGGCCTGGGTGTCCCTGAACGTGCCGGACTGGGCGGCTGCCAGGCGGTCGTGGGAACGGGCCATGAAGGAGTCGTAGAAGGCACGGCTCTCCCAGAAGGCGAAGATGTGCGCCACCCCCGGCCGCTGCCGGCTCCAGCCTCCGCCCTGCCCCCGGAAACCCGGCTCCCCCAGAAGCCCCGCCCACTTCCGCTGCCCCCGCTCGAACCCCCGGCGGTCCACCACGGTGCAGCGAATCCACTTGACCAGCACCGCGCCATCGTAAGGCCACGGGGCGTGGCGCCGGTCACGCTCCGGCGGAGATCGCCCGCGCATGCGCCCCGGCGCGCATGGCACGATAAGCAAGCAGCCCTGACTCCACGGGAGTTGGGACGAGGTGTCGGCAGGGAAGGGGGAGGCCTGGTGACCGGCTTCAGCAAGGGCATCCGCAAGGTCGAGGTCGCGCTCAAGTGGGACCCGAGTCCGCCCGGTCGACCGGCCACCGATCTCGACATCGTCGCCGCGACGTTCGTCGCGGGCGACGCATACGGGGCTCCGGCCTATCTGGTGCACTTCGACAGCCGTTCACCGGACGGCACCATCTTCCTCAACCGGGACAGCACCGACGGCAAGGGGTTCGGCTGGGACGAGGTCATGACGCTCGAACTGGACCGCCTCGACGGCCGGTACGCGCGCGTGGTGGTGGGTGTCGTCATCCAGCAGCATCCGGTGCGCAGGACGTTCGCCGACGTCCTGAATCCGGCCACGCGCATCCGGGAGGGCTACACCGTGCTCGCCGAGGACGACTTCGGTGCGGTGCCCGGCGCGACGGCCGCCACCATCGCCGAGTTCGTGCGGGACGACTCCGGCGCGTGGGCGTTGCGGCCCGGCGTGCACGGGTTCGACGAGGACCCGGCGGAGTTCACCCGGGTCATGGGCAGGACGCGCCGGCCCTGAGGGTCAGCCCGCAGAGGGGGCGACGATCGCCAGGGTGCCGGCGAGGGCTTCGAGGACCGCCTCGCGATGGGTGGGCGGACGCGCCGGCTCGTCGGTGTTGCGCCTGCTCAGGCCCGGTCGGCCAGGACGTAGAGCATGCGCGGCGTGCGCATGGTGTTGGAGGCCCATCCGGGCACCGGGCCCGGCTCCCCCGCACGAAAGGCTGGCGTCCGCTGACGTCCGCGTCGTACCTCCGCGTCGTGGTCATGACGGAGGTTACAGCGCCACGGGATGCCAAGTGCCGGAAAGGTAAGGGGCGCCGGCCTGGTCGGCGCCCCTTACCTCAGGAAAGGCGTGTCATCAGCTGCAGCCGCTGGTGGAGCCGCAGCCCTCGCAGATGTAGCAGGAACCGGCCCGCTGCATCTTCGTACCGCAGGAGAAGCACAGCGGGGCGTCGGCCTGGATGCCCAGCTGCATCTCCACCAGCTCCGCGTTGGTGTGCGCCTGCTGCGGAGCCGGCTTGGCCGCCTCGGGCTCGGCCTTCGGCGCGGCCACGGCCTTCAGTTCCTGCGCGCGCGGCGCGGACTGGGCCAGGCCCTCGACGTCGACCTCGTCCTCGGCCGGTTCGTAGGAGCCGGTCTCCAGGTGCCGCTGACGCTCCTCGGCGGAGTGGATACCGAGCGCCGAGCGGGTCTCGAAGGGCAGGAAGTCCAGCGCCAGGCGGCGGAAGATGTAGTCGACGATCGACTGCGCCATCCGCACATCCGGGTCGTCCGTCATGCCCGCCGGCTCGAAGCGCATGTTCGTGAACTTCGAGACGTACGTCTCCAGCGGCACGCCGTACTGCAGACCGACGGAGACGGCGATGGAGAAGGCGTCCATCATGCCCGCGAGGGTGGAGCCCTGCTTGGACATCTTCAGGAAGACCTCGCCGAGACCGTCGTCCGGATAGGAGTTGGCGGTCATGTAGCCCTCGGCACCGCCGACCGTGAAGGAGGTGGTGATGCCGGGACGGCCCTTGGGAAGGCGCTTGCGGACCGGGCGGTACTCGACGACCTTCTCGACCTTGGTCTCGACGGCCGTGGGCTCCTCGGCCTTCTTCTCCTCCTTCTTCTTGGCGGAGAGAGGCTGGCCGACCTTGCAGTTGTCGCGGTAGATCGCGAGCGCCTTGACGCCGAGCTTCCAGGCCTCGTAGTAGATCTCCTCGACCTCCTCGACGGTCGCCGTCTCCGGCATGTTGACCGTCTTGGAGATGGCGCCGGAGATCCAGGGCTGGATCGCGGCCATCATGCGGACGTGGCCCATCGGGGAGATGGCGCGCTCGCCCATGGCGCAGTCGAACACCTCGTAGTGCTCGTGCTTGAGGCCGGGGGCGTCGATCACGTTGCCGTGCTCGGCGATGTGGGCGACGATCGCCTCGATCTGCTCCTCCTGGTAGCCCAGGCGGCGCAGGGCCTGCGGGACGGTGCCGTTGACGATCTGCATCGAGCCGCCGCCGACCAGCTTCTTGAACTTCACGAGCGCCAGGTCGGGCTCGACACCGGTGGTGTCGCACGACATCGCGAGACCGATGGTTCCGGTCGGCGCGAGCACGGACGCCTGGGAGTTACGGAAACCGTTCTTCTCACCGAGACGGACGACGTCCTGCCAGGCCTCCGTGGCGGCGGCCCACACCGGGGTGTCCAGGTCGTCCATGCGGACGGCCCTGCCGTTGGCGTCGGCGTGCTGCTTCATGACGCGCTTGTGGGCGTCGGCGTTGCGGGCGTAGCCGTCGTACGGGCCGACGATCGCGGCCAGTTCGGCGGAGCGGCGGTAGGCGGTGCCCGTCATCAGGGAGGTGATGGCGCCGGCGAGGGCACGGCCGCCGTCGGAGTCGTAGGCGTGGCCGGTGGCCATCAGCAGGGCGCCGAGGTTGGCGTAGCCGATGCCGAGCTGGCGGAACGCGCGCGTGTTCTCGCCGATCTTCTGGGTCGGGAAGTCCGCGAAGCAGATCGAGATGTCCATCGCGGTGATGACCAGCTCGACGACCTTCTGGAAGCGCTCCGTCTCGAAGGCCTGGTGGCCCTTGCCGTCGTCCTTGAGGAACTTCATCAGGTTCAGCGAGGCCAGGTTGCAGGACGTGTTGTCCAGGTGCATGTACTCGCTGCACGGGTTCGACGCGGTGATCCGGCCGGACTCGGGGCAGGTGTGCCAGTTGTTGATCGTGTCGTCGTACTGGATGCCCGGGTCGGCGCAGGCCCAGGCGGCCTCGGCGATCTTGCGGAAGAGGGCCTTGGCGTCGACCTCCTCGATGACCTCGCCGGTCATCCGCGCGCGCAGGCCGAACTTGCCGCCGTCCTCGACCGCCTTCATGAACTCGTCGTTCACGCGGACCGAGTTGTTGGCGTTCTGGTACTGGACGGAGGTGATGTCGTCGCCGCCCAGGTCCATGTCGAAGCCCGCGTCGCGCAGGACGCGGATCTTCTCCTCCTCCTTGACCTTGGTCTCGATGAAGTCCTCGATGTCGGGGTGGTCGACGTCGAGCACGACCATCTTGGCGGCGCGGCGGGTGGCACCGCCGGACTTGATGGTGCCGGCGGAGGCGTCGGCGCCGCGCATGAAGGAGACGGGCCCGGAGGCGTTGCCGCCCGAGGAGAGCAGTTCCTTGGAGGAGCGGATGCGGGAGAGGTTCAGGCCGGCGCCGGAGCCGCCCTTGAAGATCATGCCCTCTTCCTTGTACCAGTCGAGGATCGACTCCATGGAGTCGTCGACGGACAGGATGAAGCAGGCGGAGACCTGCTGGGGCTGCGGGGTGCCGACGTTGAACCAGACGGGGCTGTTGAAGCTGAAGATCTGGTGCAGGAGGGCGTAGGCGAGCTCGTGCTCGAAGATCTCGGCGTCGGCGGGCGAGGCGAAGTACTTGTGCTCCTCGCCGGCCTTCCGGTACGTCTTCACGATGCGGTCGATCAGCTGCTTGAGGCTGGTCTCGCGCTGCGGGGTGCCCACGGCACCGCGGAAGTACTTGCTGGTGACGATGTTGACCGCGTTCACCGACCAGAAGTCGGGGAACTCGACGCCACGCTGCTCGAAGTTGACCGAGCCGTCGCGCCAGTTGGTCATGACGACGTCACGGCGCTCCCAGCTCACCTCGTCGTACGGGTGTACGCCGGGGGTGGTGTGGATGCGCTCGATGTGCAGTCCCTTGTTTCCCGCCTTGCCCCCCTTGGCTCGGGAACCTCGTGCCGGACCGCTCGCCGTCTCTGTCATGCCGCCTCCCTCTACGGGCAAAAACGCCCTGAAGTGCCCCGATTGTTCCCGTGGCACGGTGTTCTGTCGTGTGTTGCGGGCACCCTCAGCTACCACCCGCAACAGGTCTTCGGTCGCCGCCTCCCGGCCGGAACCCGGATGTCCTCCGGGCTCCGGCCCGCCGGTCAGTCGGCGGCGTGGGCGGGCACGGGAGCCTGGGCGGCCCCGCCGTGCCCGCGATCGTCTTCCTGGTTCCCCGTTTCCGCGTCCTCGTCGTCCACGGCGGGGCTCGGAGTCGCCCGCCTCAGCTCCGCGATGGCCGCCTCGAAGTCCTCGAGCGAGTCGAACGCCCGGTAGACGGAGGCGAACCGCAGGTAGGCGACGAGGTCGAGCTCCTGCAACGGGCCGAGTATGGCCAGCCCCACGTCATGGGTGGTCAGCTCGGCGCTTCCGGTGGCCCGCACCGCCTCCTCGACCCGCTGGCCCAGCTGGGCCAGGGCGTCCTCGGTGACAGGCCGTCCCTGGCATGCCTTGCGCACGCCGTTGATGATCTTGGTACGGCTGAACGGTTCGGTGACGCCGGACCGCTTGACCACCATCAGCGAGCACGTCTCCACGGTCGTGAAACGACGGGAGCAGTCGGGGCACTGGCGGCGCCTGCGGATCGACGTGCCGTCGTCGGTCGTACGACTGTCGACCACGCGGCTGTCGGGGTGCCTGCAGAAGGGGCAGTGCATGATCTCCAACCCTCCTCACAGCAGACTCAACGGCCTCACGAGCCCCAGGGGCCCCGCGAAGCAGCCCTAAGCATAGGCGATCGTGGAGCCGTCCTGGACCGGGGGGACCACAACTTCTGGGCTGCTGTAGCCATCCAACCACTAGATGTGGGGATTGGCTCATACACCGAGGCAGAATCGCGTGTCGCGAGGAAACGGGGCCGAGACCGCAGGAGCGACCCGCCGGAACACGCGCGCGCGGAACCGTACCGCTGTGGCGCATACGGAGATAGCGTGGGCGCCGCACGGAGGACGCGTAGGACTCCGGCGCAGAAGGCACCCGCTTCCCGGCAGGCCGGGTTCCGGATGGCAGACTGGGGACGCAGCCCACGAGGTCAGCAACCCCGGCGGTGAAGAGTACAACAATGAATACTTTTGTCCGCCAGGTGCCGCGTTAGCCATACACCCAGACACATGACTGCGTCAGGTGAATCGCACTTTTTCACTCGAACGTGTGTTTGGCGCAACCTTTCGAAAGCAACTACCGTTGTCCAGCAGGGAGACCATCGAGAGGGGCCGACGTGACCACCACCGCAGACAGTGCCACCATCACCGCCCAGGACCGCTCCCAGGGCCGAGTCGAGCCGGTACACGCGATGAACGAAGCCACGAATCCCGAGGGACACAAGCGCTCCCTGCCGGGCCGACCTCCAGGCATCCGGGCGGACAGCTCGGGGCTCACCGACCGGCAGCGCCGGGTGATCGAGGTCATCAGGGACTCGGTGCAGCGACGGGGCTACCCGCCGTCGATGCGGGAGATCGGCCAGGCCGTCGGCCTCTCGAGCACGTCCTCGGTCGCGCACCAGCTGATGGCACTGGAGCGCAAGGGCTTCCTGCGCCGCGACCCGCACCGCCCGCGCGCGTACGAGGTGCGAGGCTCCGACCAGGCCGTGAGCGTGCAGCCCACGGACACCGCCGGCAAGCCCGCCGCGTCGTACGTCCCGCTGGTCGGCCGCATCGCCGCCGGTGGCCCGATCCTCGCGGAGGAGTCCGTGGAGGACGTCTTCCCTCTCCCCCGCCAGCTCGTCGGTGACGGTGAACTGTTCGTCCTCAAGGTCGTCGGCGACTCCATGATCGAGGCGGCGATCTGCGACGGCGACTGGGTCACCGTCCGCCGCCAGCCGGTCGCCGAGAACGGCGACATCGTGGCCGCGATGCTCGACGGCGAAGCCACCGTCAAGCGCTTCAAGCGCGAGGACGGCCACGTCTGGCTCCTCCCCCACAACTCGGCCTATGAGCCGATCCCCGGTGACGACGCCACCATCCTGGGCAAAGTCGTCGCCGTGCTGCGCCGCGTGTGACGGCCGCGGCGGGCGGGCCGACCGGCTCCGCTCCCTGACCGGGCCCCGGAACCCCTGCGCCGGTTCCGGGGCCCTGCTTGTGCGCGCATGGGCTCACGATCCCGGAGTCGCGTGTGCACGAGGCGGTCACGATGCCGGAGCCGCATGGGCACGAGGGGATCACGGGCTCCGCGGCCCCACTGCAGGTGCACGAGGGGGCCGCGATCGCGGAGCCCTGCGTGTGCACGAGGTGGTCACGTGCCCGTCGGTTCGGGGCTCGCGGACGGCGTGGACGGTGTGGCCGCAGGCGCGTGTATACGGAGCACGGCTGCGTACGGTCAGCGTGCTCTCCGGCGCCTTCACATCGCGTGGGGTGGGTCGACCTGTGCCGGTCGACCCACCCCATGATCACTTCTCCTCCGCCTCGGCCTGCTTCGCCGCCGCGTCGATCGCCGCGAGTGACCTGCGCACCTGATTGCGGTCCGTGGTGTACCAGAAGTCCGGCAGCGAGGCCTTGAGATACCCGCCGTACCGCGCGGTGGCCAGCCGCTGGTCCAGTACGGCGACCACGCCCCGGTCCCCCGACGCGCGTACGAGGCGGCCGGCGCCCTGTGCCATCAGCAGCGCCGCGTGGGTGGCGGCGACCGCCATGAAGCCGTTGCCGCCCGCGTCCTCCACCGCCTTCTGGCGCGCGCTCATCAGGGGGTCGTCGGGGCGCGGGAACGGGATCTTGTCCATGACGACCAGCTGGCAGCTGGACCCCGGGACGTCGACGCCCTGCCACAGCGAGAGCGTGCCGAAGAGACAGGTCTTCGGGTCGGCCGCGAAATTCTTGATGAGTTCGCCGAGCGTCTCCTCGCCCTGGAGGAGGATCGGGAACTCGGGAATCCGCGAGCGCAACTCCTCCGCGGCGAGCTGGGCCGCCCGCATGGACGAGAACAGACCGAGGGTGCGGCCACCGGCCGCCTGGATCAGCTCGGTCAGCTCGTCGAGCATGTCACCGCGCTCGCCGTCCCGCGCGGGGCGCGCGAGGTGCTTGGCGACATAGAGGATGCCCTGCTTGCGATAGTCGAAGGGCGAACCGACGTCGACACCCTTCCACTTGGGCAGGTCCTCGCCCTCGACACCCTCGGGGCCGAGCCCCAGGGAGGCGCCGACGCCGTTGAAGTCGCCGCCCAGCTTGAGGGTCGCGGAGGTGAGCACGACACTGCGGTCCGCGAAGAGCTTCTCCCTGAGCAGACCGGAGACCGACATGGGGGCGACCCGCAGGGAGGCGCCGAAACGGTCGTGCCGCTCGTACCAGACGACGTCCCACTCCGAGCCGTTCACCACCCGTTCCGCCACGTCGTGCACCGTCTCGACCGAGGCCAGTGCCTGCTTGCGGACGGCGTCCTCGTCCTGGACCGACTTGTCGCGCGTCGTGCCGATCGCGGAGATGACCGTGCGAGCGGCGTCCCGGAGCGCCATCAGGGCGTAGGCCAGGTCCTCCGGGATCTCCTCCAGGCGGCCCGGCAGCGCCAGCTCCATCAGCCGCTCGAAGCCCTCGGCGGCGGTCTGCAGCTGGTCGGCGGCCTTCTCGTTGACGAGCTTGGCGGCGCGGCGCACCGCGCGGTTGACCTGGCCAGGCGTGAGCTCGCCGGTGGCGACGCCGGTGACCCGGGAGACGAGTTCGTGCGCCTCGTCGACGATCAGCACCTCGTGCTGGGGCAGCACCGGCGCGCCCTCGATGGCGTCGATGGCCAGCAGCGCGTGGTTCGTGACCACCACCTCGGCGAGCTTGGCGCGCTCGCGGGCCATCTCGGCGAAGCACTCGGCGCCGTAGGCGCATTTCGACGCGCCGAGGCACTCCCGCGACGACACCGACACCTGCGCCCAGGCCCGGTCCGAGACGCCCGGGGTGAGATCGTCCCGGTCGCCGTTCTCCGTCTCGTCCGACCAGTCGCGCAACCGCAGCAGATCCTGGCCGAGCTTGCTGGTGGGCGCCGCGGCCTCGAACTGGTCGAAGAGTCCGTCCTCCTCGTCCTGCGGCATGCCCTCGTGGAGCCGGTGCAGGCACAGGTAGTTCGACCTGCCCTTCAGCATCGCGAACTCCGGGCGGCGGCGCAGCAACGGGTGCAGTGCCTCGACCGTGCGGGGCAGGTCGCGCTCCACCAACTGGCGCTGCAAGGCGAGAGTGGCGGTTGCGACGACCACGCGCTCTCCGTGTGCGAGCGCGGGCACCAGATAACCCAGCGACTTTCCGGTGCCGGTGCCGGCCTGGACCAGCAGGTGGGATCCGTCGTCGATCGCCTCTGCGACCGCTTCGGCCATGGTCACCTGGCCGGGGCGCTCCGTGCCGCCGACGGCTGTGACGGCGGCATGCAGGAGTTCGGAGACTGAGGGCTTCGTCATAGCCCGACCACCCTACGGCC
>NZ_JBLEBI010000174.1:0-14433 GCF_047340315.1 Streptomyces sp. AF1A | reverse complement strand
ACCGTGTTGTTCGACTTCGGCCGCGATGCTCGGTGCCGCCCGCGCCGCGGGTCTGCGGGCCTTCGCCGTCTGCCACGCGCCCGACGGGCGCCGCCGCCTCGCCGCGCTGCTCGGCGCGGAGCCGGTGGAGGCGGGTGTGGGCACCGTCGCCGGTCTGCTCTCCGGTGCCGAGGGGCCCGGCCGGGACGCGGACGGCGCCCTGGAGCTCGACCTGCTGATCGTGGTGGACGCGCCCCAGCTCGACGTGGAGAGCGCCGCGATGCTGGTGGAGTCGCTGCCTGACGGGGCGCGGCTGGTGCTCAGCGGTGATCCGGCGGTGCTGTGGTCGGCCGGTCCGGGCCGGGTCTTCGCGGACCTGCTCGCGGCCCGCGCCTGCCCGCAGCTCGCCTCCCGCGTCCCCGACCCGGGGCCGATCGGCGAACTGGTCTCGGGCGTCGGGGCCGGCGAGCTGAACCAGGTGGCCACGCCCGGCAAGGAGGTCGTCATCGTCCCGGTGCGGGACGCGGGCGAGGCCGTGCACCGGACGGTGCAGCTCGTCGCGGACTCCGTGCCGCGGGCGATCGGGGTCCCGGCCGAGGAGACCGTCGTGATCACCCCGGGGCACGGCGGGGCCGCCGGTACCCGGGCCCTGAACTCCGCCCTGAAGGAGCGCCTCAACCCCGGCCCCGGCCGGTTCGGCGGCTTCGACCCCGGTGACCGGATCGCCTACTCCCCCGCCCCGGGCCGCTCGGTGCCGGGCACGGTGGTGAAGGCCGACGCCGAGGGGCTGCACCTGTCGTGCGCGGGCGCCCCCGTCGTCGTACCGCGGGAGCGGGTGGACGGCTGCGTGCGGCACGGCTGGGCGCTCACCGCGCACCAGGCGGTGGGCGGCCGCTGGCCGGCGGCGGTCGTGGTGCTGCCCGGCGACGCCGCGCAGGCGCTCAGCAGGCCGTGGGTCTACACGGCGTTCGGCCGGGCCGAGCGGCACCTGTCCGTGGTGCACGGCGTGGAGCAGGCCCTGCCGAGGGCGGTCGCGGAGGTCGTGGCCAAGCCCCGCACGACCCGGCTGCAGACCTTGCTGCGCGCGCAGGTGCCGACCGCCTGAGCGTGCGGGTGCCGACCGGCTGGGCGTGCTTGCGCGGCAGCCTGGCTGTGACGGCGGCGCTGCACCGGCCGGGCCGTACGGCACGCTGCGACGGCGGCGCCGTACCGGCCCCCGGGCCGTACGGCACCGCCGGCCGCGGTCACCTCTGGACGCCCTCGGCCCGGGCCTCGTCGTCGTCCGCGTCCTCGTCGTCGTCCGCGTCCTCGTCCTCGACGAACTCGAGATCGTCCTCGTCCTCGTCGTCGCCTTCTTCTTCGTCGAAGACCGCGCTGACGTCGAACCGGCACACCACCGACTGCGCGTCGATGTGCTCGAACGGCGCGTCCAGCCACTCCCCCGCCTCCGGGGGCTCCTCCGCGGCCGTGACCCAGAGCGTGGAGTCGCCCTCCTCCAGGCCGAACTCCTTGGCCCGGGAGGCGATCTCGTCCGCCTCGAACTCCCCGAAGAGGATGCCCAGCGCCCCGGGGAGCGTGGCCGCGGCGTCGTCGCCCGCGCCGGCGACGTCCTCGTAGTCCGCCGCCTCGACCCGCTCCGCCTGCGCCAGCAGCCGCTGGGGCTCCGCCACGGTGTAGTCGCGGCGGATCAGCACGCTGATCGCGCTGGGTTCCTCGGGGCCGGCGTACGGCGGCAGGGACTCCTCCGCGCCGGGGATCTCGAAGGGCGTGACCTCGTCGTAGCGGTCGTAGAGCAGCTCGTCGTACGCCTCGGCGGCCGCGGCCAGCTCGTTGAACGCCTCGGAGACGGCTGGATCGTCGTCCCCGGACCTGCGTTCGACCGCCGCCAGATGACGGTCGAGCGCGGTCTTGACCGCCTCGGCGGCGGCGCGTACCTCGGCAGCGGTGGGCTGCGCAGCATCAGACATAGTGCAGACGCTATCCGTACCGGGCACCAGCCCGCACAATAGATGCGATGCCGGAATACGAATTTGTCGACGTGTATGTGCCTCGTGGGGTGTCCCGCAAGGAGGCCACGCGTCTGCTGACCGACCATGCCGAGTACGGACACTGGGAGTTGGACCGACTGAGCCTGCTGCGCGACGGCAGCCGCAGGGTGCGGTTGCGCCGGCGGATCATCCGCCAGGTGCGTGCCACGTGGTGAGACGGGACATCTGAACGGAGCGGGCCCGCCGGCAGGGCGGGCCCGCTCCTTCGTCCGCGCTCTCACGGCCGGTTGGTTCCCGGCCGCGCAGCGCTATGCCGCGGCCCGCGCCTTGCGGTACATCACCGCGCCCGCGAGCAGCGCGCCCGCGCCGGCCGAGAGGGCGGCGCCCAGCGGCAGGCCGCTGCCGGTGTGCGCGAGCTCGCCGGCGCCCAGGGACGCCGCGGAACCGCCGCCCGGCTGCTTGACCTGGACGGAACCCTGCGGGGTGTGACCGCCCTGTGCGGGCGGAGTGGCCGGGCTGCCCGGCTGGTCCGGCTGCCCGGGCTGGTGCGGGGTGCCCGGGTTACCCGGGTGGCCCGGATGCCCGGGGTGACCCGGATGCCCGGGGTGACCCGGGTGCTCGCAGTGACCGGGGTGACCGGGGTGACCGGGGTGACCGGGGTGACCGGGGTGACCCGGATGCCCGGGGTGACCCGGATGCCCGGGGTGACCCGGGTGACCCGGGTGGTTGCCGTGGCCGCCGCCGTTGGCGCAGTCGTCGCCCCGGACGGCGTTGCCCACGCCGATGACGTCGACGCTGTTGCCGCAGGCGTTCACCGGGACGTGGATCGGCACCTGGACGGTGTTGCCCGAGCCCACGCCCGGCGAGCCGCTCGTGCGGCCGCTCGCGTGCGAGCCATGGCCCCCACTGCCGCCGTGGTTGGCGCACGTGTTGCCGGCCGCCGGGTTGAGCAGCCCGACGACGTCGACGCTGTTGCCGCACACGTTCACCGGAACGTCGATCGGCGCCTGCACCGTGTTGCCGGACAGCACGCCGGGCGAGCCGGCGCTGCGGCCGCTCGCGTGCGACCCGCCGGAGCCGTGCCCCCCGCCGCCGTGGTTGGCGCAGGCGTTGCCCGCGGCCGGATTGAGCAGCCCGACGACGTTCACGGTGTTGCCGCACACGTTCACCGGGACGTGTACCGGCGCCTGCACCGTGTTGCCCGACAGAACGCCGGGCGAGCCCACGGTCGAGCCGGACGCGCCCGCGTCGGCGTGTGCGTAGCCACTCGCGGCGGCGATCACGCCGGTCGCGGCGGCCACGGTCATCAGACCCTTGCGGGTACCCTGTCGCATGCTGAGTTTCCCCCTGCCTTCGCTGTCTGGAAAAGGCCTGTCGGCCTCGGAGCGCATGACGCGCGCTCCGAGGCCGACGGCTCGTAGAAGACGCCCCTCAGGGCGGACGCCCTGTCAGGGAACCGGCGTCAGTGGTTGACGCAGGTGTTGCCGAAGGCGGGGTTCAGGAGCCCGATCACGTTGATCGTGTTGCCGCACACGTTCACCGGGACGTGCACGGGCACCTGGACGACGTTGCCGGAGACGACACCCGGGGAGTGCACGGCGGCACCCTGGGCGCCGGAGTCGGCGACGGCCAGGCCCGCGCCCGCGAGAACCAGCCCACCGGTGGCAGCCGCAGCAGCGACGACCTTCTTGATCATTATTCCTCCTAGTTGGCAATGCGATCCCAAGGTGCGGGGATCACGTCACCTGTAACGAGGAGGGAGTAATGGAGCTACGAGCTTATGGTCGCATTCACCCTTCCCAGTCGATCTCGTACGCTCGCCCGATTATCGGGGCGCGCGGCGTCACGACGCGTCGATGAAGCGGTCGAGCACCCGCACGCCGAACCGCAGCCCGTCCACCGGGACCCGCTCGTCCACGCCATGGAACATGCCGGCGAAGTCCAGCTCCGGCGGCAGCTTCAGCGGTGCGAAGCCGAAGCCGCGGATGCCGAGGTCGTCGAAGGACTTGGCGTCGGTGCCGCCGGAGAGCATGTAGGGGATGGCCTTGGCGGTGGGGTCCTCGGCGAGCAGCGCGGACTGCATGGCCTCCACCAGAGCCCCGTCGAAGCCGGTCTCGACGGCCTTGTCGGCGTGCACGTCCTCGCGGCGGACGTTCGGCCCGAGCAGCCGGTCGAGGTCGGCGAGGAACTCGTCCTCGTACCCCGGCAGGAAGCGTCCGTCGATGTGCGCGGTGGCTTCGCCCGGGATGACGTTGACCTTGTAACCGGCGTTCAGCTGGGTGGGGTTGGCGGTGTTGCCGAGGGTCGCGCCGATCAGCTTGGCGATGCCGCCGAGCCTGGCGAGGGTGGACTCCATGTCCTCCGGGTCCAGCTCGGTGCCGAGCGCGTCGCCCAGCTCGTCGAGGAAGGCCCGGGTGGTCTTGGTGACCCGCACCGGGAACCGGTGCCGGCCGACCCGGGCGACGGCCTCGGACAGTTCGGTGATGGCGTTGTCGCGATGGATCATCGAGCCGTGCCCGGCGGTGCCGGCCACGGTCAGCTTCATCCAGTGCATGCCCTTCTCGGCCGTCTGGATCAGATAGAGCCGGCGCTGCTCGTTCACCGTGAACGAGAACCCGCCGACCTCGCTGATCGCCTCGGTGACGCCCTCGAACAGCTCGGGGTGACGGTCGACCAGGTGGCGCGCGCCGTAGGTGCCACCGGCCTCCTCGTCGGCGAGGAAGGCGACGACGACGTCCCGCGGCGGCCGGCGCCCGCTGCGGAGCCGGTCGCGGACGACCGCGAGGGTCATGGCGTCCATGTCCTTCATGTCGACGGCTCCGCGCCCCCACACGCACCCGTCGGCGATCTCGCCGGAGAACGGGTGGTGGGTCCAGTCGGCGGCGTTGGCCGGTACGACGTCCAGGTGGCCGTGGATCAGCAGCGCGGGCCGGGACGGGTCCTCGCCCTCGATGCGGGCCACGGTCGAGGCGCGGCCCGGGTGCGACTCGAAGATCTTCGGTTCCAGTCCGACCTCGGCGAGCTTCTCGGCGACCCACTCGGCGGCCTTGCGCTCGCCCGGCCCGGAGTGGTCGCCGTAGTTGCTGGTGTCGAACCGGATCAGCTCGCGGCAGAGGTCCACGACCTCGTCCTGGCCGGTGACGCCCCTGGCCGTGTCCGTCTCGCTCACGCTGCTTCCTCCCACTGTCACTGCTGGTGGACCCCCTCATCCTCTCTCCGGGTCCGCCCCGGGCCCAAGACCGGGCCCGGCCGGTCACACGCCGTTCACGCGCGACCGCCCGCGGGGACGGGGGGTGATCGGCCACCCCGGAAAGCCTGGTAATGTTTCTCTCGTCGCCGCGAGGGAGACCCAGCGAAGGGAAGCCCGCACGGCACACACCTGGTCCGGGTGGCGGAATGGCAGACGCGCTAGCTTGAGGTGCTAGTGCCCTTTATCGGGCGTGGGGGTTCAAGTCCCCCCTCGGACACCAGCAAGGCCCCTGTTCGGCAGGGGCCTTTTCGATGCCTCGGCGCGGTCCGCCTCCGCTTCCTAGACTTGAGGTGTGGCCCGGCGCAACGAGGAGGTCCAGGCGCTCCTGCAGGAGTACGCGGACCTCATCGCGATCACGGGAGGCGACGCCTTCAAGGCGCGCGCCTACGAGAAGGCCGCGCGCGCCATCGGCGGGTATCCGGCGGACGTCGCCGAGCTGGACGAGGACGGGCTGCGCCAGATCCCGAACGTGGGCCGCTCGATCGCCGACAAGGTGACCGAGTACCTGCGCACGGGAAAGATGGCGGTGGTCGAGGAGCGCCGGGCGAAGATCCCGGCCGGGGTGCGGGAGCTGATCACCATCCCCACCCTCGGTCCCAAGAAGGCGATGCGGCTCTACGAGGACCTGCACATCGCGTCGGTGCAGGAGCTGGCCGCCGCGATCGAGTCGGGCGCGCTGGCCGACCTCAAGGGCTTCGGGGAGAAGACGCAGGAGAACATCCGGCACGGCATCGAGCTGCTGCAGCAGACGGGCGCCCGGGTGCCGCTGGCGCTCGCGCTGGACACCGCCGAGGAGATCGTGGCCGAGCTGTCCGCGGTGACCGGCTGCGAGCGCTGCGCGTACGCCGGATCGCTGCGCCGGATGCGGGAGACCGTCGGGGATCTGGACGTGCTGGTCGCGGCGGAGCGGTCGGCGCCGTTCATGGAGGCGCTGTGCGCCCTGCCGGTCACCGCGGAGGTGATCGCGCGGGGCACGAAGAAGACGTCGGTGCGCACCGCCCGGGGCCTCCAGGTCGACCTGCGGGTGCTGCCGCCCCGGTCGTGGGGCGCGGGCCTGCAGTACTTCACCGGCTCCAAGGCGCACAACATCCGTACCCGGACCATCGCCGTGCACCAGGGGCTGAAGCTCTCCGAGTACGGCCTGTTCGACGCCGGGAGCGGGGAGTCGCTCGCCTCCCGGACGGAGGAGGAGGTGTACGCCGGGCTCGGGCTGCCGTGGATCCCGCCCACGCTGCGGGAGGACCGCGGGGAGATCGAGGCGGCGCTGCACGGCGAGCTGCCCGAGGTGGTGACCGAGCGGGACATCCGCGGTGACCTGCACACCCACACCGACCTCACGGACGGCCTGGCGTCGCTGGAGACGATGGTGGAGGCGGCCTCGAAGCGCGGATACGCCTACTACGCGGTCACCGACCACGCGCCCAACCTGTACATGCAGCGCATGACCGACGAGAAGATCCTCGCCCAGCGGGAGCGGCTGCGTGCGCTGGACGGCGCCCACCACCGGATGCGGCTCTTGCACGGCACGGAGCTGAACATCGGCCCGGAGGGCGAGGTGGACTGGCCGGAGGAGTTCCTGGCCGGCTTCGACCTGTGCGTGGCCTCGCTGCACTCGCACTTCGACCTGGACCGCAAGGCGATGACGCGGCGGCTGGTGCGGGCCTGCGTGCACCCGTACGTCAACGTCATCGGGCATCCCACGACCCGGCTGATCGGCAGGCGGGCGGGCGTCGACGCGGACTGGGAGGAGGTGTTCGCGGCCTGTGCGCGCACGGGCACCGCGCTGGAGGTCAACGCCCAGCCGGACCGGCTGGACCTGCGCGACGAGGACATCCTGCGGGCCAGGGCGCACGGGGTGCGGTTCGCCGTGAACACCGACGCCCACTCCGTGCTGCACCTCGCGCAGCTGCGGTACGGCGTCGGCACCGCGCAGCGCGGCTGGCTGACCCGGGACGACGTGATCAACGCCTGGCCGCTGACCCGGCTGCGCCGGTTCCTGCGCAAGGGCCGGCGGGCCTGAGACCGCGCCCTTTCAGCGCGGTGCGCCGGCGCGCAGGGACCGTACGGTGAGCGTGCCGTCGACGCCGGGCTCAACGCGGGTGCCGAGGTCGCGGGCGTACCCGTCGAGGACGGTGCGCAGCCACGCGGTGTCCTCGGACGAGGCGTGCTCCAGGCGCATCCGGCGGGCCCGCAGCGGCACCATCCGCAGGCGGATCAGCCGGCCGGTGCCGGCCTCGACCGTCACCAGGTACAGCAGCCGCAGGTCGTCGCGGTAGCGCTCGTAACCGTGGATGCCCTCGTAGTCGTCGACGAGGTCGCCGCAGCCGTACAGGACGAGCCGGTCCCGGTAGATCTCGGGCGGGCGCGGGTGGTGCGAGGAGTGCCCGTGGACCACGTCGGCGCCGGCGTCGACGAGGGCGTGGGCGAAGCGGACCTCGTTGCGGGTGGCGGCGTAGCCCCAGTTGGGGCCCCAGTGGACGGAGGCGACGACGATGTCGCCGGGGCGTTCGACCTGGCGCAGGCGGCCGGCGAAGTCCGCCGCGGCGGCCGCGGTGGGCGCGCCGACCAGGGCCACGCCGGGGTGTTCGGCGGTGGCGGCCCAGCCGTGCGGGATGCCGCTGGAGGGCATGCCGAAGGCGAGGACGAGGACGCGTCCGTGCGGGTGCAGCGGCACGGCTGCCGGGCGCCATGCCGCGACCGCGTCCCGGCCGGCCCCGGCGGTGCGCAGCCGGGCTGTCTCCAGGCAGGCCAGCGTCTCTTCGAGGCCGAGCGGGCCGAAGTCGAGCACGTGGTTGTTGGCGAGGACGCAGACGTCGGGGCGGAGGGCGGCGAGGCAGGGCAGGTTGGCGGGGTGCACGCGGTAGTGGACGGCCTTGCCGGGGGCGAAGTCGCCGTCCCCGGTGACGGCGGTCTCCAGGTTGATCACCCGCACGTGAGGCGCGGCGCGTTCCAGGACGGGCAGCGCCTCGCCCCAGGGCCAGGTGTCGGGCGCGGGCCGGGGTATCGGCCCGTTCGCGGCCTCCGCCAGGGCGACGTAGTCCCGGGCGTCGCGCACGTAGTCCTCGCGCAGCGCGGGGTCGCCGGGGTGCGCGAGGATCTGGTCGACGCCCCGGCCGAGCATGACGTCACCGGCCAGGAACAGGGTGACGGCTTCCTCGGACATGGCCGGCGGTCAGACGTGGGCGGGTGCCATGTGGTCCGTGAACCAGTCCCGGGCCAGCTCGGTCACCCGCTCCAGGGCGCCGGGCTCCTCGAAGAGGTGGGTGGCGCCGGGGACTACCTGGAGCCGGTTCTCGCAGTGCAAACGTGCCTGGGCCTCGCGGTTGAGGTCGAGGACCAGCCGGTCGGCGCCGCCGACGATCAGCAGGGTGGGGGCCGTCACCTCGGCCAGCCGCGGTCCGGCCAGGTCGGGCCGGCCGCCGCGGGAGACGACGGCGGCGGGCCGTGCGTCGGGTTCCGCGGCGGCCCACAGGGCGGCGGCCGCGCCGGTGCTGGCGCCGAAGTAGCCGATGGCGAGCCCCTCGACGTCGGGTTCCTCGCGCAGCCAGCGGGTGGCGTCCAGCAGCCGCCCGGCCAGCAGCGCGATGTCGAACACATTGCTGCGGTCCCGCTCCTCGTCCCGGGTGAGCAGGTCGAACAGCAGGGTGCCGAGCCCGGCCCGGTGCAGTCCCTCGGCCACGAACCGGTTGCGCGGGCTGTGCCGGCTGCTGCCGCTGCCGTGGGCGAAGGCCACGACGCCGGTGGCGCCGTCGGGCACGGTGAGCCGCCCGCCCAGCCGCACGGCGCCGGCCGGGACCGTCACCTCCCGGTCGGCGGCCTCGGCGCCCGTGGTGTGCCGGTGCCGTTGCGCGGCGCGCCGCAGACAGGCGGTGACCTCCTCGTCGTCGACCTGCGTGAAGTCGGCGTAGAACTGGCCGACCGCGGCGAAGTCGCGTGGGGTCTCCAGACAGACCAGTTCGTCGGCGTCGCCGTGGAGCCGCCGGGCGAAGTCGTACGGGGCCACGGGGACCGCGAGCACGATGCGGGCCGCGCCCCGGGCCCGGGCGACCTGGCAGGCGACCCGGGCGGTGGAGCCGGTGGCCACCCCGTCGTCGACGACCACGGCGGTCCGGCCGGCGACGGAGACGGGCGACACCTCGCCCCGGTAGCGCGCGGAGCGCTCCTGGAGCACCCGGCGTTCGCGCTCCTCGACCCGGGCCACGTCCGCCTCGGTGGCCCCGGTGCCGCGCAGCACTTCCTGGTTGACGACGCGTACGCCGTCCTCGCCGATCGCTCCCATGCCGAGTTCGGGCTGGTACGGCAGGCCGAGCTTGCGCACCAGGCAGACGTCGAGGGGCGCGTCGAGGGCCTCGGCGACGGCCGCGGCGACCGGCACGCCACCGCGCGGCAGCCCCAGCACCACCACGTCCTGGCCCCTGAGGTACTCCAGGCGCCGGCCCAACTGCCGTCCCGCTTCCAGCCGGTTGGCGAAGAGCACGCCGGACTCCTTCACTCCCGGGGCAGCCAGAGCGGGGCGGGGTTCTGCGTGTCGGCCGCGCCCAGTGCCCGCATGTCGCCGTTGGCCGCGCGGACCAGCAGCCGTCCCATGGCGATCAGGGCGCGCCCGGCGGCGAGTTCGTCGCCGATCTCGGGCACGTCGCGGTCGTAGGGGTTGCGGCGGGCCTCGGCGTGGCTCTCCAGGACGTTGTCCCCGGTGTCGAGGACGATCCGTGCCGTGGTGTCCGGGTCGTGCTCGGACAGGTACAGGTTCAGCCGCCACTCCTTGACGGCCGGAGGACGGCTGGTCACGGGTCGGGTCATGGTCCGTCCCTCCTCCTTCTGCCGCGGCCCGGCAGAGCGCGTCGGTCCCGCACTTCCACTGTGCACCCCGGCGCAGGGGGGCGCCTCCCCGGATGCGGGCAGAATGGGGCGCATGACCACGCGCACCTGCCCCTGCGGACTCCCCCGGCCCTACGACGCCTGCTGCGGCCGGTTCCACACGGGGGCGGCGGCCGCGCCGACCGCCGAACTGCTCATGCGCTCGCGGTACAGCGCGTTCGTGCGGGGGGACGCGGGCTATCTGCTGCGCACCTGGCACCCTCGGACCCGGCCCGGGCGACTCGACTTCGATCCGCGGATGCGGTGGACCGGGCTGGAGATTCTCGACAGCACCGAAGGCTCGGCGTTCCACGACAGGGGCACCGTGACGTTCCGCGCCTCCTACCGGGGCGGTTCGCTGCACGAGCGGAGCCGCTTCGAGCGGGTGGCCGGGGCGTGGGTGTACGTGGACGGGGACTTCCCGGAGGCCCGTGACTAGGGCGCCAGGATGTCCAGTTCGTGCAGGGCGCCCACGGTGATCTGCCTGGTCAGCTCCTCGGCGCGGGCCGCGTCGCCGCCGCGCACCGCCTCCGCCACCTGCACGTGCAGGGTGACGGCCGCCGGGTCGGGGTCCTCGAACATCACCTCGTGCTGGGTGCGGCCGGCCAGGACCTCCGCGACGACGTCGCCGAGGCGGGCGAACATCTCGTTGCCCGAGGCGTTGAGGATGACCCGGTGGAAGGCCACGTCGTGCACCAGGTACTCCTGCAGCCGGTGGCCGCGTGAGTTGGCCACCATGCCCAGTGCGCACTCGGTGAGTTCGGCGCACTGGTCCGCGGTGGCGTGCTTGGCCGCGAGCCCGGCCGCGAGGGGCTCGATCGCGCAGCGCAGCACGGTCAGCGAGCGCAGTTGCTGGGGGCGGTCGGCGCCGGCCAGCCGCCATCGGATGACCTGCGGGTCGTAGACGTTCCACTCGGCCTTGGGGCGGACCGTGACGCCGACCCTGCGGCGGGACTCGACCAGGTGCATGGACTCGAGGACGCGCACCGCCTCGCGCATCACGGAGCGTGACACCTCGAAGTGCTGGGCGAGTTCGTCGGTCCGCAGAACGCTGCCCGGCGGGTACTCGCCCGCCGTGATCGCGGGGCCGAGGGTGTCGAGAACGCGGCCGTGCAGCCCCCGGCCCGGTGTGGTCATGCACTCAGCGTACGGCGTGGATCACGGACATAAAAAGTCAGACTTATATGTCACACACTCTTGAATTCGTCGTACCTAATGGGTTTCAGTGTGGCGACGCCGCTGTGGCGTCGGATGTCAAGGAAGACAGCGAGGCAGTCAATGCGAACCCCTCAGGTCGTCGTCGTGATGGGCGTCGCGGGGACGGGCAAGACCACGATCGGTCCCCTGCTCGCCGCGCGGCTGGGCGTCCCGTACGCCGAGGGCGACGACTTCCACCCGCAGGCCAACATCGACAAGATGTCGGCCGGGATCCCGCTCGAGGACGCGGACCGGTGGCCCTGGCTCGACGCCATCGGCCACTGGGCGCACGGGCGGGCCGGGCTCGGCGGGGTGGTCAGCAGCTCGGCGCTGAAGCGGTCGTACCGCGACCGGCTCAGGGCCGTGGCTCCCGGGATCGTGTTCGTGCACCTCACGGGCGACCGGAAGCTGATCGAGGACCGGATGGCGCACCGGCAGGGCCACTTCATGCCGACCGCGCTGCTGGACTCGCAGTTCGCCACGCTGCAGCCCCTGGGGCCGGACGAGAACGGTGTCGCCGTGGATGTCAGTGGCAGCCCGGAGGAGATCACCGAGCGCGCCGTCCGGTCGCTGGACGCTCTTCCTGCCGCATCCGCGTAACACCCCCAACAGTCCCCGCAACCGCAAGGGAACCCCGTGACCAGACTCAGCGTCGAGATGCTGGCAGCGGACGCGCCTCCGCCGATCACCTCCGCAGGACACGCCCAGCTGGGCATCGCCGCCCTGGCGGCCATCGTGGTGATCGTCCTGCTCATCACCAAGTTCAAGCTCCATGCCTTCCTGGCGCTGACCATCGGGTCGCTGGCGCTGGGAGCGATCGCCGGGGCACCGCTCGACAAGGCGATCACCAGTTTCTCCACCGGGCTCGGCAGCACCGTGGCCGGCGTCGGCGTCCTGATCGCGCTCGGGGCGGTCCTGGGCAAGCTGCTCGCCGACTCGGGCGGCGCCGACCAGATCGTGGACACGATCCTCGCCAAGGCCGGGGGCCGGGCGATGCCGTGGGCGATGGTGCTGATCGCCTCCGTGATCGGCCTGCCGCTGTTCTTCGAGGTCGGCATCGTGCTGCTGATCCCGGTCGTGCTGATGGTCGCCAAGCGCGGCAACTACTCCCTGATGCGCATCGGCGTCCCGGCGCTCGCCGGTCTGTCCGTGATGCACGGCCTGATCCCGCCACACCCCGGCCCGCTCGTCGCCATCGACGCGCTGCACGCCAACCTGGGCGTGACCCTGGCGCTCGGCATCCTCGTCGCGATACCCACCGTGATCGTCGGCGGTCCGCTGTTCTCGAAGGTCGCGGCCCGCTGGGTGGACGTCCCGGCGCCCGACCGGATGCTGCCGCAGCGCCCCTCGGAGGAGCTGGAGCGCCGTCCGGGCTTCGGCGCGACGCTCGCCACCGTGCTGCTGCCGGTGGTGCTGATGCTGGTCAAGGCCCTGGTGGACATCGTCGTCGACGACCCCACGAACACCACCCAGCGCGTCTTCGACGTCGTCGGCTCCCCGCTGATCGCGCTGCTCGCCGCCGTGATCGTCGGCTTCTTCACGCTGGGCCGGCCCGCCGGGTTCAGCAAGGAGCGGCTGCAGCAGACGGTCGAGAAGGGCCTGATGCCGATCGCGGGCATCCTGCTGATCGTCGGCGCGGGCGGCGGCTTCAAGCAGACGCTGATCGACTCCGGGGTCGGCCAGATGATCCTGGACGTCTCCAAGGACTGGTCGATTCCGACGCTGCTGCTGGCCTGGCTGATCGCGGTCGTGATCCGGCTGGCGACGGGCTCGGCGACGGTCGCGACGGTCTCCGCGTCGGGCCTGGTGGCGCCGCTGGCGGCCGACATGTCGACGACGCACACCGCCCTGCTCGTCCTGGCGATCGGCGCGGGCTCGCTCTTCTTCAGCTTCGTCAACGACGCCGGCTTCTGGCTGGTGAAGGAGTACTTCGGGCTCAGCGTCGGGCAGACCGTGAAGAGCTGGTCGATCATGGAGACGATCCTCTCGGTGGTCGGGGGCGGCCTGGTCCTGCTGCTGTCCCTCGTGATCTAGGAGCGCCACGGCATGACGGCTCACCCCCTCTTCGACATCAGCGGGCGTACGGCCCTGGTCACGGGCTCCAGCCGGGGCATCGGCCTCGCGCTGGCCCGGGGCCTGGCGGAGGCCGGCTGCACGGTGGTCCTCAACGGGCGCGATCCCGGCCGGCTCGCGAAGGCGGCGACGGACCTGCCCGGCAACCGGATCCACACGGCGGTGTTCGACGTGACCGACGGACCGGCCGTGGCCGCGGGCATCGCCGACGTCGAGGAGCGGGTGGGCCCGCTCGACATCCTCGTGAACAACGCGGGCATGCAACTGCGCGCGCCGCTGCTGGAGTTCACGGACGGCGACTGGCACCGGATCCTGGACACCAACCTCACCAGCGCGTTCCTCGTCGGCCGGGAGGCGGCGCGGCGGATGACCGGACGCGGCCGCGGCAAGATCGTCAACATCTGCTCGCTGCAGAGCGAGGTCGTCCGCCCCGGCATCGCGCCCTACGCGGCGGCCAAGGGCGCGCTGAAGATGCTCACCAAGGGCATGTGCGCCGACTGGGGGCCGCACGGCGTCCAGGTCAACGGCCTCGGCCCCGGCTACATCGAGACCGAGCTGACCCGGCCCCTCGTCGAGGACGAGGAGTTCAGCGCGTGGGTGCGCGGGCGCACCCCGGCCGGCCGCTGGGGCCGCACCGCGGACCTGGTGGGCGCCCTGCTGTTCCTCGCGTCGCCCGCGGCCGACTTCGTCGGCGGCCAGGTGCTGTACGTCGACGGCGGCATGACGAGCGTGCTGTGAACGGGTCGGCGGGCATGTGGAGTTGTGTGATCCACGGGGCCGGCGACCTCCGGGTGGAGGAGCTGCCGGTGCCCCGGCCCGGCGCCGGCGAGGCCCTGGTGGCCGTCCGGTACGGCGGGGTGTGCGGCTCCGACCTGCACTACTGGCGGCACGGCGGGGTCGGCGACTTCCGGCTCCGCGAGCCGATGGTGCTCGGGCACGAGGTCGTGGGCACGGTGGTGTCCTACGGCGACGGAGCCACCGGTCCCGCGCCGGGCACGGCCGTCGCCGTGCACCCGGCCACCCCCTGCGGTGCCTGCCCGGAGTGCGCCGACGGGCGGGCCAACGTGTGCCGGGACACCCGGTATCTGG